>NZ_CAWUDL010000083.1:0-26196 GCF_963920945.1 Anabaena sp. CCY 9402-a | reverse complement strand
TGGCGAATTCCACCTTGATTATCGCTCCTTAATATTTAGATGCGTTCGCCCTGAGGTTGAATCTAGGCGATCGCTTTTTATTTTTAAACGCAGAATCAGGTGATGTCTGCGATGGATTACTGCAACACATTATTTGGTCAGTATTGGTTTGGTGTAATAAAGACCATATAATAATATTTTATATCTAAAATTGAACTTTTAAAAATTAAAGTAACATGACATCTAACAATAGACATAATTTTCTGAGCATTTTAACTCAAGTTGCTGCCGCATATCGAGACCAAAAAAATCAACTTCCGACAACGGAGGAAGTCGTGAATGCGTTATTAGCAGCAGAAACAATCACCAAACAGGAACGACTGAATTACAATTTTGAGTTTCTGGTGGGTAAATGGCGTTTATGTTTTGCTACTGGGACAAAAAAAGCTAGAGAAAGAGGAGGAATAATTTTAGGTAAGGGTTGGTATGTACCAAAACTGGCTACTATTTATATTTCCTTTAACACGACACCAGAGGAAGATTTAAATAGAGGTGAAATTGCTAATCAGGTACAATTGGGGTCAATATTGTTGAAGCTTACAGGGCCAGCAAAGTATTTAGGCAAAAAAAATATACTGGCTTTTGACTTTACCCAGATGTTCCTCAGTTTATTTGGTCGTATCATTTATCGGCAACAAATTCGCTCTAGTCAAGGTCAACCTGAAGAGTTTTACAACCAGCCTATCGCTAAACTACCCTTTTTTTCCTTCTTTCTCGTTAACGCAGATTTAATTGCTGCGCGTGGACGTGGGGGAGGTTTGGCGTTGTGGATTCGGGAAGATATTTCTTAGACAGCACGTGGCTATATTTCTCTGGAGGTAGTATATTTTTTACAGATTGACTCATAGTGAGTCCAATGTAATGATTGTAGTCTTTCGATATCTATAAGTGTTGGCTAGAGATAGCTGGAATATTTCCTGGAGTGATAGCTAACTGGCTCTAGGAAAGGATTTCACTAGCTAGATGTATTTTTCGGAAATGGTCGTCGCATAATAGTGCAATTCAAGTTGCCAAATCTGGTAAATAAGTTTGCAGAAAGACTACATGACGAGTCCTGGTGTTTTCACTTATTGTCTTAATTAAGCGGGGAGTTGAGGCGACATAAAAATCACTTTTAACTCCCAGCCAACACTAAATGCAAACATTCTCATTGTAGGATAAAAATCATGCAAGATACATTATTTACTGAAATCTCATCTCAAGAATCTGCACTAGTTAATGGTGGCGATGCACCAGTCTTCACCTCTTTTGCTTTCGACTGGAACAATCTATTCTACACGTTGGGCGTAGGTGCATTCTTCGGTTTAGACCTCTTCAGAGATGCTGTAACATCTTCTATCTTCCGCAGATACTAAAAGACTTCTACTAGTCTTTACTTAACAAATTGTCTGATCAAGTTAATGGAATTTATCCTAACTTGTCAGGACTGAATAGGACTGATACTTACTTGCAAAAGTAAGGAGCATTAATCTAAATACTGGAATATTTAAAAATTTCAGTATTTAGATTATTATCTTAATCAAAGATAAATTTAAGTGTAAAAGCAATTATGAAGATCATGCCAAAAACAGATGCCCATTCACTTTTTACAGAGCTAACAAAAGAAGAATCTGTAGCTATTAATGGTGGAAATAGTAATAATATTCTCGACTTATTACAAATATTATTACCGCTTATACCTACCTCCACTTCTTCTCCAACACCAATTACTCCCCCTCCTCAACCTTATTCCCCATTTGTCTCATCACAATATACTGGAGCGTTAACTTCAATTTCTGCTCCTGTTGCGGGTCTTATATTCTCAGTTTTCTCATGAAATACTTGTCTCTATATTGAGTTGTTTACTATACAATACAACAGCTTTAATAGAGCCAATTATCTTAGTTGTATAGCTTTGAATTTTGGCTGATACTTTAACGTTAATGTATCAAAAAATCTTCCGGAATTATTTATTTTTTGATGCAGCTATCGGTATCAATCAACAACCATATCAAATATAGAATTGGTGATTATCATATCTATATTTGTGAATTATATTCATAGAATAAAAATATATTTCAAACATGGAAAGTAAGAATCAACTGTTCACGGAAATTACTTCAGAAGAAGCATCTGTCGTCAACGGAGGCTTAAGGGTAAGTTTTGACTGGAATACTTATTTCTTCATTCTAGGAGCTGGTGTTTTATTAGGTAATCCTGGGCTTACTCCAGAAGAAATTCAGTTTGCTTGGGAGTCAGCTTTTGTATTTGAAGATGCACGACGCTCTCGTAGAAGAAGATGCTGTAGGTAGTAAAGCTGTCTCTTAGTAAGGGCTTAAGCTCTTACTAAAAACCTTTGATTCTTTATCAGGACTTACGCACAAAGGTTATTTGTTAAGAATGGGTGTAAGGGTGTGAGGGTATAGGGGTGTAAGGGTTTTGAACACCTACACCCCTATACCCCTATATCCCTTCACCCTCCCCCAAACCCTTGATTTTTCGTATCACTGCGTAAGTCCTGTTTATGCTGCTCTAGTTTCTACTTACTTTATGAGTTGATATTTAGTTATATCTGCATAAAGCAGATATAAACTACCTGATTGAAGATTGCTATTTCTGCAATTTCGATAATTACTTACCTATACTTTTATGGGTATTGTTTAAAAAAAATCTTAGTTCAAATCAATATAAGTATTTTCGCTTTATGAAATACCATTATGTTCCACAACACAGCGAAGAAGATTGTGGTGCTGCTTGTATCGCCTCTATTGCTAAACACTATGGCCGGAATTTTACTCTCAGTAGTGTGCGTGAGGCTGTAGGTACTGGACAATTTGGTACTACTTTGTTGGGGCTAAAACGAGGTGCAGAAACACTTGGTTTTAATGCTCGTCCAGTTAAAACTTCATCAGAACTTTTAAAGCGGATGGATGAAGCACCTCTACCAGCAATTATTCACTGGAAAGGGCATCATTGGGTGGTCTTATATGGTAAAAAAGGCAAAAAATGTATAATTGCTGATCCTGCTGTCGGTCTGCGTTATCTGTCTCCACAAGATTTAGCAGAGGGGTGGAGTGATTGGTTAATGCTATTGCTTGAACCTGATCCAATCAAGTTTCATGAGCAAGAAAATGACAAAATTGGTGGTTTTTGGCGTTTCTTTAAGCGGATTTGGGTTTTTCGGGGAATTTTAGCTCAGGCTTTACCTTTAAATATATTATTGGGACTTTTATCTTTAGCTTCTCCCTTCTTACTACAAATTCTTACCGATGATGTGCTGGTTCGCGGTGATACTAAACTACTGACTACGATGGCGATCGCTGTGGTAGTGATGAATGTCGTTTCTAGTAGTTTATCTTGGGTACAATCTAACTTAATTGCTCACTTTGCTCAACGTCTACAATTAGGCTTGGTTTTAGAATTTGGACGACAAATATTACAATTACCACTCTCTTATTATGAGGCTCGACGGAG
This sequence comes from Anabaena sp. CCY 9402-a, assembly GCF_963920945.1. NCBI lineage: Bacteria > Bacillati > Cyanobacteriota > Cyanophyceae > Nostocales > Nostocaceae > Anabaena > Anabaena sp. CCY 9402-a. Next base: position 22,704 of record NZ_CAWUDL010000083.1, on the reverse strand, counting down.
TGGAGAAATTGTCAGCCGTCTGCGAGATATTGACCAAATTAATCAGTTAGTCTCGCAAGTTGTTGTAAGTTTACCCAGTCAATTTTTTATTGCTATTATTTCCTTTGGCTTCATGGCTTTTTATAGCTGGAAACTGACTGTAGTTGCTCTATTTGTCTCGATATTAATGACATTATCTACGGTGATATTTCAGCCGAAGTTGCAACAAAAAACTCGTGAGGTTTTAGTCAGTGAAGCTGAGTCTCAAGGGGTTTTAGTCGAAACCTTTAAAGGCGCACTCACGCTAAAAACTACCACCGCCTCACCACAATTTTGGGAAGAATTACAAGGTAGATTTGGGAAAATTTCTACTTCCACACTCAGCACCATTCAAATTAGCATTATTAACGGGACATTTTCTAATTTTGTCTCTGCGGTTGGTAGTATTGCTTTGCTGTGGTATGGGGGTAATTTGGTAATTAATCCCGAAGAGAATCTAAGTATTGGGCAATTGCTAGCTTTTAATTCCATGAATGGTAATTTCGTGGGCTTAATTGGAACTATTATTACTTTTGTAGATGAATTTACGCGAGCAAAAACTGCTACCCAACGCCTGACAGAAGTAATAGATGCTACACCAGAAAATCAAGGAGATGGTAAAAAACCATTTGCCAAAATTCTTGATAATGCTGATATCGTTTGTAGTCATGTCAATTTTCATTATCCTGGACGAATTGAGTTATTAGAAGACTTTTCTTTAACTTTTCCTGGTGGTAAAGTTGTCGCGGTTATTGGTAAATCTGGTTGTGGTAAAAGTACCTTAGCAAAAATTCTTGCTTCTTTATATCCTCTACAATCCGGTAATATCCGCATAGGACTTTATAACATAGAAGACCTGGCTCTTGATTGTCTACGTCAACAGATAGTTTTAGTCCCTCAAGATGCTCATTTTTGGAGTCGTTCTATTATTGAAAATTTCCGTTTAGGTGCGCCTAATGTTACATTTGAGCAGATTGTCAGTGCTTGTCAAATTGCTGAGGCTGATGACTTTATTAGTAAACTTCCTGAGAAATATCAAACTATTTTAGGCGAATTTGGAGCAAATATTTCTGGCGGACAACGGCAAAGATTAGCAATAGCACGAGCCATCGTTACAGATCCACCAGTATTAATTTTAGATGAATCAACTGCTGGACTTGATCCAGTCAGTGAAGCACAAGTTTTAGATAAGTTATTTAAACATCGTCGGGGTAAAACTACTATTTTAATTAGCCACCGTCCCCAAGTAATTAATCGGGCTGACTGGGTTGTGTTGCTAGATCAAGGTAAGTTAAAAATTCAAGGTTCTTTAGAAAAGTTACGCTCTATATCGGGAGAGCATTTAGATTTTTTAAATTCTTAAATAGAGGATTGGGGAGAGAATAACTAATGACTATTAACTATTGACTCATAATATTATGCTCTACACTCATAACCAAAAACTTCTACCACCTGTTCAAAGTGAAGACTTTCTTCCTCCTATTAGTCGTTGGACAACCTTAGCAGGAATTTTCCTCATTGCTAGTGTTGGTACTGGGATTAGTTTATCTTCGTGGATAAAATACAATGTGACAGTAAAAGCGACGGCGACTGTACGTCCGACAGGCGAAATTCGACTGGTACAACCGAAAGTTGAAGGAACAGTTAAAAGTATTTTGGTGAAAGAAAATCAGCTTGTTAAACGAGGTGATGTGATTGCTCACTTGGATGATGAACAATTACAAATTCAAAAGAGTCAACGGCAAGATAACATTCAGCAGGGCAAACTACAACTTATTCAAATTGATGGACAAATTAGAGCTTTAGATACCCAAATTATCGCGGAAAGCACAATAGCCGAGCGATCAATTTTATCTGCAAAGGCAGATTTAGCACGCAATCAAAGGGAATATCAGGAGAAGGAAATTACTACTAGCAGCGAATTACTAGCAGCACAAGCTAATTTAGAAAAAGCCCAAGCTGATTTACAAAAATCCCAAGCTGATCTAAGTTTTGCCGAAGTGGATCGCGATCGCTATAAACAATTAACAGAAATTGGTGCTATTGGTGGGCGTGAATTTGAACAGAAAAAACTGATTGTTGAGCAGAGTAAAGCCATTCTAGAAGCTACGAAAAAATCCGTTGATATCGCTAAAGCTAAAATTAAATCAGCTAAAGCGGCTGTTAATCCGACAGATGCTATGGTGGCGATCGCGCAAGAACGCATTGCTCAAGAAATTGCTAGGGGTGAATCCACTATTGCTACTCTCAAAAAAGAAAAACAAGCGTTACTTCAAAGACGAGTAGAAATTCAAAATCAAATCGGACAATCGCAAAAAGAACTTCAACAAGTCGCCACTCAACTACAAGATACTGTTCTACGAGCTAGCAGTGATGGTATTATCCTGAAGCTGAATTTACGCAACCCTGGTCAAGTTTTACGTGCTAGTGAAGCTGTGGCAGAAATTGCTCCTAATAATGCTCCTCTGATTATTAAAGCCGTTATTCCCACCCAAGAAATTCAAAATGTCGCAGTTGGTCAAATAGCACAAATGCGAATTAATGCCTGTCCCTATCCTGATTATGGCACTCTTAAAGGAATTGTTAAAGCTGTTTCTCCAGATGCCATTAACCCAAATAATAATACAACTACACCTACATCAGGTTCAACAACTTCTGCTGCTAGCTATTTTGAAGTGACTATTCAACCTGATAGTCTGTCCTTTGGGAATAGCGATCAGTGTCATCTCCAAGCTGGTATGGATGCTACAGCAGATATTATTTCTAAAGAGGAAACGGCACTGCAATTTATGTTGAGGAAAGCTAGATTAATTACTGATTTGTAAGCTGTCATTCAATTTACGTAAAAATTTTCAAATAATAATGCTTTCCCTAATATACTGTATAAATTACCAGTTCAATTCCTTGTAGTTGTCAATTACATTGTCTAGATATGACTAGCATTCGCCGAAATCCTTCGCCTAAGCTTCCACCTGAGTTGCTAGTAGGCATAGTTATAGCTCTAGCGATAACAGGAATTCCCAGCATAGTTCAACATTTTTTAGATCAGCAAAAATATGAAAGTGCCATGCAATCTTATAAAGTGGCTGAGTGTGGTTCTGCCATTGAGCAGTTTAATCAAATTATTAGTGCTTTTCGATTAGTTGATGCTGGTGATTATGTTTCACGCGCCGAAGAAAAAAAAGCAGAATGTGAGTTTTTTGAAGATGCCGTCAGGCTGCAAAAAGATGGGAAATTTGAGTTGGCGTTACTGAGTTACGCCAAAGTGGCAGTTTACGATAATAGTGCTTTATTAGAGCCTACGCGAAAAAAATTGTATGAGTTATTTCAAAAAGCAAAAGTCACATCTCTTTCCACTCTAAATGTTTGCAATCGAATAGGGATTTTAGCTGAAAGGAATTTAGTTCCAAAATCAAACGCCAACTTACCACCACTGTATCTAGCATGTGGAGAAGTATACGACGCAGAAAAGAGCTACAAAAGAGCGATCATTATCTATGAGGAGTTTATCAGGCTGTATCCAGACCACTCGTTGGTAGAGAATGTAAAGCGATCTCTAGCACGAACAACTGTTGCTGATATTAGAGGTAGAAAAGGGTTGCTTAATATTAAATCGCCAAGACAGACTGGTACTACCGGAGATGGCTCTACCGTTATAGAAATTCAAAATACATCTCCAGCTAAAATGCGGATTACATTTAGTGGAACAACTCCTAAATTCGAGGAGATAGAAGAATGTAAAGATTGTGTGGTGTATGTAAATAATCCTCCAAAGTTATGTCCCAATAAGGGACTTATAGGACGATATACTTTTGAACCCGGTCAGTATGATATTGCAGTGGAATTTACGGCAAATGATGGAAATCCCGTTAATCCTTGGGCTGGTACTTGGTTGCTGGAGACAGGTGCAGAATATAAAAGTTGTTTCTTGATCATTAGAGATCCAGTGGATAATCCTAAGAAGAAAGAGGAGAATTCTCCATAGTCAGTTTGTCCAGCCGGTCTTGTAGTGGCGTGTCAAGATGTTGAGCGCGATCGCTGCTCTTGTCGAGTGCATTAACGAAGTGCGATCGCTACTTCGTAGTTGGTGGGGTTCTTTCTATCAACCCAACCAATGCTTGTTTATTCCCTAACCTTACTTCAGCGATCGCCTCGAAGCTCGTCACCCAGAGGCTCAAAGCTGGATTGTCCGTATTGATTCTCGCCATGTTCGTCGATTCGGCGGATGCACGAAGAGAATGTTTTTCCTTTTGCTTTAAACTCTAAAACAATCATTTGAAGTCGAAAAACCCTACGGCAAAATTATAACGCAAAAGCTGCCGTTCTACGGCAGGGCTATTGAATGTTCGAGAAGTGATCAGTAATTTGCATAAAAATCAGAATGTGAACTGAATACATATTAGGGCATCAATTACAGCCCTGGTTGTGAGGGTTAATGCAGATATTTCATGCTCAGATAATACTCACAGTACCCTATCTAATTTCTATAGTTGAGTAAAGGATACCAAGATGCGAATCAATGCAGAGACTCCTGCTATTGCCGTTATTGGCATGGGTTGCCACTATCCAGGAGCAAGTGATTTATCAAAACTTTGGGAAAATATACTTGCAAGGCGGCGACAGTTTCGGCAAATGCCGGATCAAAGATTACCTGTATCTGAATATTACGACCCAGAACCGACAACCCCAGATCAAACCTATGGCGATCGCGCTGGTGTAATTGATGGTTTTCAGTTTGATTGGCCTGGTAAACGTATTCCTAAATCAACTGTAGAATCAACTGATATCGTTCACTGGCTAGCTCTGGAAGTAGCATTAAAAGCCTTACAAGATGCTGGATATACTCGCCAAAGTGTAGCCACTGAGCGTTCTGGTGTGGTTTTAGGTAATACCCTCACTGGAGAACACACCCGTTCTCAAACAATGCGCCTACGCTGGCCTTATGTGCGGCGAGCCTTGCGGGCTGCGGGTAAGGCTAAGGGTCTGCCATCATCCACAGTAGAAGAACTGGTAGTGATGATGGAACAGTTCTACAAATCTGTATTTGCACCGATTACCGAAGATACCCTCGCTGGGGGTCTTTCTAATACTATCGCGGGAAGAGTTTGTAACTTTTTTAACTTTAATGGTGGGGGATATACAGTAGATGGAGCTTGTTCTTCTTCCCTGATTGCCGTTGCTACTGCCGCTACAGCCCTAGCTAACGGAGACCTTGATCTCGCCCTAGCCGGAGGCGTAGATATCAGCCTAGATACCTTTGAACTGATTGGATTTGCCAAAACAGGGGCGTTAACTGGTCAAGATATGACTGTTTATGACCGCCGTGCCAGTGGCTTTATTCCCGGAGAAGGGTGTGGCTTTGTGGTCTTAAAGCGGTTGGCAGATGCTCAAGCCGATGGCAATTATGTATATGCCGTACTGAACGGCTGGGGTATATCATCTGATGGCAAAGGTGGAATTACAGCCCCCTCCAAGGTAGGTCAATCTCAGGCATTACGCCGTGCTTACGAGCGAGCCGGTTACAGTCCCCATAAACTAGATTTTATTGAAGGTCATGGTACAGGAACTCCCGTAGGCGATCGCACAGAAATTGAAGGCATTGCCCTCGCGATGAGTGCTGATGGTGAATTAGCACCTCGTTCCTGCGGCGTGACATCCTTCAAATCTCTTGTAGGTCATACTAAAGCTGCGGCTGGTGTTGGCGGTTTTATTAAAGCAGTGATGGCTGTAAATCAGCGCGTTATACCACCCACGGCAGGCTGCAAAGACCCCAACCCCGTTTTTGATAGTTCTGCCCAATGTCTTTATCCAATTATTCAAGGGGAAATCCGCCCAGCCTCTGATCAACTGGTAGCTGGGGTTTCCGCGATGGGATTTGGTGGGATTAACTCCCATGTCACCCTGACTTCTGGTGATGCTCCTGCGCCCCATCTGAAACCCAGCTTACCTGAAAGGGCATTGCTAGTTTCCCATCAGGACACAGAGATATTTGTCCTCAGTGCAACATCTGTGCAAACACTACTACAACGCACTCAAACAGCCATCAATCAAGCCGCAGGTATGAGCCTAGCTGAACTTGTTGATTTAGCTGCCCAACTAGCAAAAGAAACAGAAGCATCTCACCCTGTCAGGGCTGCGGTGATTGCTGGTACGCCCAAAGAACTGATGACGCGTCTCCAGCAGTTGGAACAGATGCTGAATGACACCCCTCCTACCCAGGGAGAAGTGAAAGTTACCCCTCAAAAAGACATTTGGATTGCCAACGCCGTTAAACGTCATCGCGTGGCTTTTCTGTTTCCCGGTCAAGGTTCGCAAAAGTTGAATATGGCTCGGACTTTAGTAGAACGTCATGACTGGGCTAGAGAAATGCTGCAACAAGCAGATAACTGGCTTGCAGACATGGGTTTTGAGCCAATCAGCCAATTAATCTATCGTCCTCTCGATCGTGCAGCTAATCCAGAACAAGTCCAAGACTGGTTTAAAAAGCTCACCCATGTTGCACCCTCAGCCATCTGCTTTGCTTCCTTACTTTGGCAACGCTATCTGGAACGGTTGGGAATCAAGCCATCTTTGATCGGTGGTCACAGTTTGGGAGAACTGACAGCCTTTCAAGCAGCCGGAGCATATGACGAAAAAACTCTACTGTGTTTTGCTGCTATGCGTGGAAAAGCTATGGCTGCTAAGAGTGAAAATGCCGGCACAATGGCCAGTCTAGCGTGTGATTCGGCAACGGCTCAGAGTATTTTACAAGGAATTCCTGGCTATGTAGTTGTAGCTAATATTAATAGTCCCATTCAGACTGTCATATCTGGTGAGAGAGCCAGCGTTGAAGCAGCCATCAAACGTGCCGCAGATCAGGGTATCCAAACTCGCCTGCTGCCAGTTGCCAACGCCTTTCATTCCCAGATGGTTGCAGAAGCATCTGCATATCTGCGTGCTAATGCACCAATTCCAGAGCAACTTACCCAAAATTTATTACCCTTATTCTCCAGCGTCAACGGACAGCAAGTTCAGCCAGGACAGAATCTGCGGGAATACTTCGCCGGACAAATGATTTCACAAGTGGACTTTGTTTCGTTAGTGAAAGCGATCGCAACCCAATGCGATTTGATGATCGAGGTTGGCCCGGGAAAAGTGCTTGCTGGCTTGGTAGAAGCTACGAATAATGCAAATGCGCCTATGTGTTTCCCCGTAGAGTCTAAGCCAGGATGCGATCGCGATCTCAACACTGTACTAGCTAGTTTCTTTATTCATGGTGGTGAAGTTAATTGGACAGCACTTTACGAAAATCGTTTGGTAAATCCCTTTATTCCGGCATCACAGCGTCTGTTCATCGACAATCCTTGTGAGCGGCCTTTCCCAGATGCCCTAGAACAAATCAATGAAGTTTTGCATATTCCTAACGTGTCGAACAGATATATACAACAGGAGGAATTAACACAGCAAAATAACGAAGAATTTTTTGATACTCTATCTGCCTATTTCTCACAACGTAGCTCATTTTTAGCTGAGTTGATTCGAGCCGATATTGAAACTTTACCAATTTTGTCACCTATTAACGAAGAGAACGCCTAATGAATAGCCAAAATTCCGCACATCATCAAATGAACGACGAGCTTACCAAGCTGTTAACTAACTACTTTAGCCAACGGGGTTCATTTTTAGCTCAAGTTATCCGTGCAGATTTGCAAAGCTTGCCACAATCGACAAAGCCAATTCATCAATCCCAACCCAGTGTTAAAGCCAACCAGCATTATATAGTTGAACTGCCCACCAGTAAGCCTGCAATTGTTTCCTCTCCAGTTGTGCAACAGCCACAAGCAACTCCCCAAATAGTTGCGCAACCAACCATCGATGTGGAAGCAATTCTAGTAGATTTAGTAGTTAAGCAAACTGGATATCCAGCAGAAAGCATCGGACTCAATGCCAAATTACTAGACGATTTGAATCTGGATTCAATCAAAGCCGGTGAATTGGTTGCTGCTGCTAGTAAGCAATGTGGTGTAGCGGGTGCGCTAGACCCCTCAACCCTGGCAAATGCCACCTTAAAAGAAGTTGGCGACGTGATTCGCGCTACTCTGCCAGCACAGCCCACTCAGAATACTGGTACAGTTGCCGTCCACAACTCTCCGGTTGTCGAACCATCCTTGGATGTATCCCAACAGCTACTCAAGTTAGTAGAACAGCAGACTGGATTTCCCCAAAATACCCTGTCGATGGACTTGCGCCTGCTGGATGACCTCAACCTCGACTCCATCAAGGCAGCAGAATTAGTTGCTACTGCGGCTAAACAAGTTGGTGTAGGAGGAGCAATAGACCCTTCGACTCTGGCAAATGCTACTTTAACCGATGTAGTGGCGGCACTTCAGCAAGCGCAACCTGTAAAAAAGCCTGAAGTTAAAACGGCTACACCTGTAACTTTGCCTGCTCCCCAAACTGTGGAAGCTGTAGCTAATAAATCCTCTGATTGGGTACGTAATTTTACGATAGATTATGTAGCTGAAAATGCTAAAATCATTGACCAAGAGGATTGGTCAAAAGCCCAGGTTTTGATAGTCTCAGATCAAGTAGAAGATCCATTAGCTAAGGCCTTGAGCGAACAGCTCATCTCAGTCGGAGCGCAAATAAAAAAAGTCACCTACCACGAATTATTGGCAGACGACTCTGTTGTAAAAAAAACTATCTCTCATTATATTGCTTTACTACCTAATTCTGATACAGCACAAAAATCTTTAGAATTAGCACAGATGGTAGCAAGACTCAATAGTATTTCTACTGCTATTGCTAAGAGTTGTGTTGCCTATGTCCAGTTTGGTGGCGGTCGTTTTGGTAGTGGTTCTCAAACCATGAATCCAGAAGTATGTTGTGCGGCTGGATTTGCCCGCAGTTTGCACCTAGAACGGCCTGATTTACGGGTGCGGGTGGTAGACCTAGCTTCAGAGATTGAGTCAACCTGTGCAGCTGAATTAGTCATCAACGAACTTTCAGGAAGTGAAGCGATCGCCACTGTTGGTTATGATGCTGATCTCGTCCGCTTAGTACCCCAATCTCGTTTACAACAACCTACCGACTACACTCAACGCACACTTTCCTGGTCAGAACAAGATGTCATCTTGGTGACAGGTGGTGCAAAGGGCATTACTGCTGAGTGCGCTTTAGCTCTAGCCCAAGCCACTGGCGTGAAAATGGCTTTAGTGGGTCAATCTCCTGCCCCCACTCCCGGACAAACCCAAAATGAAATCGCACGTACCTTAGAGCGATTCCATGCGGCAAACTTGACCTGTAATTATTACTCCTGTGATGTGACTCAGGCTGAAGCAGTTAACCAGTTAGTTGCCCAAGTTACTAATGAATTAGGGGCAATTACAGGGATAATACATGGTGCTGGCTTAAACAGTCCCCGCCGAGTTGAACAGGTCAGCATAGAAGCCGCCGTCACAGAAGCTTCTCCCAAACTCCTCGGTGCTTATAACCTGTTACAAGCCTTAGCTTCAGCACCACCCAAACTATTTGTTGGCTTTAGCTCCATTATCGGAGTCACCGGAATGCCTGGTAACGCCTGGTATGCCTTTGCTAACGAATCTTTGGACATTATGCTGCGTCGCTTTGCTAGTGACCATCCCCAAACCCAAGTTATTTCTCTCGCCTATAGCGTTTGGGGAGAAGTAGGCATGGGGGCGAAAATGGGTAGTGTGAAACACCTAGACCGCATGGGGATTGGAGCTATTTCCACTGAAGAAGGAGTCAGTCGTTTCCTGAAATTGTTTGAATGTGATCCTGGAGTGCAACAGGTAATCATTGCAGCCCGCTTGGGAGGACTTGATACTTGGTCTCCTGCACCTGTGTCTACAACTCAACTGCGTTTCATCGAGCAGGTTTTATATTTAGAACCAGGTGTGGAGTTGACAGCTAGAACTCACTTGAGTGTAGAACGGGATTTGTATGTGCAAGACCATATTTGGCGAGGTTCTTACCTATTCCCCACAGTCTTTGGTTTAGAAGCAATGGCGCAGGCGATCGCCTACGTAACTGGTACGATCAAACCACAAATTGTCCGCATTGAAGATATCTCCCTTCAGCGTCCCGTAGTAGTGAATCCCACTACAGGCATCGAAATTGAGCTACGTGCCGAGGTGATGGAAGTTGACCACAACGGAGAACAACGAGTCAAAGTGGGGATTCGCACTGAACAAACAGGCTTTAAAACCGACCACTTCGCCGCCATCTTTGTTCTAGGTCAACCAAAATTAGGTACACAGTTAAAACCAGAACTAGGTCAAGCCCTGACTTTAAATCCTCAAGTTGATCTGTACGGAGACTTACTTTTCCAAGGAACACGCTTCCAACGCATGGGTGAAATCTTCTCCCTGAGTGAGAAAAGCAGTGTCTTCCGTTCCTATGTGCGTCCCGCCGCCGAACTGCTGACAGAAAGCTTTGGTTCTGGTCAAGGTGATTATATCTTGCTGGGCGATCCTTACTTCCGGGATGTATTGTTGCAATCTGTACAATTGACTATTCCGCAGGATATCTGTTTACCAGTCCAGATTGGCAAAATTGAATTGTTCCAGAATTCCCAGCCAGAGACAACTGAGCGATTAGTTACAGTCCTGTTGTTAGAGAAAGAAGGACGGGAATATATCAGTGAAGTGTTTACCACTGATAGCCAAGGATACATCTTAGAACACCTGACTGGTTATAGACTGCGGATTCTGGAAGAACATCCCACCAACCCCACCGCAGCTGAATTGGCTCATCCTGAAATTCGCGATCGCCAAAAATTAGCACAGGTACTTAATACTAGCTTTCAAGAATTTGGTTTAAATCAACCAGCCGTAGCTCTAGGATATGCCCCCAACTTACAAGCACAGTCGAAAAAGCAAAGGCGTGAGCAAGAACAGCCAATTGTTGCCCAAGCCTTGAAAACCAAGTTGGGATTAGTAGCAGATGCAGAAATCAAATTTGGGATGAAAACCCTACCTTCAGGGAAACCAGAATTGACTGGTGCTAGTGTAGCTGGACTGCAACTATCTTTATCTCACTGCGATCGCTATTGTCTGTGTGTTGTCTCTGATACTCCTCAAGGCTGCGATATCGAGTCAATTACTCACCGCACAGAAGATGATTGGGTAGCATTACTCAGTACCAAGCGCAGCCGGATAGTAGATGAACTGGTCAGCAAAGGCGACACACGCGACAGAGCCGGCACGAGAATCTGGTCAGCATTAGAAGCAGTGCGTAAAGCATTCAACGGCAGCCATCCAGAGTTTTCCATCGTCGCCAAACAAGGTGACAGTGTACTACTCAAGGCTCAGACAACTGAAGGTGATTACTTAGTGGTGACAGTTCCAGTCAAGCTTACCCGTCCCCCAGAACGGATGATAGCTATTCTAGTGAGCCAACCACAACTACAGCTACAGGTGCAATCATCCGCCATTGTTCCTCAAACCAGTGAAATTGACCGCCACAGCACCCGCTACACCCAAGATGGCCCTCAAGGACAACTAGCCTACGAACAACGTTTTCAAGTCAGTTTCAAAGACAGTGGTAGTATTAGCCGTCGCGTCTACTTCTCACAATACTTTCGCTGGATTGGCAAAATCCGCGAACTACCGATGGAGAGTATAGCAAAGCAGATGTTATCGGACTTCTTGAGCGGTGATTGGGGGATGGTAACTAATGCTGTGAGTCTGCGCGTCTTAGGAGAAGCAACTTCCTATGATGTCTTGCAAGCCAGAGCTTGGGTAGGTAACGTAGTCGGTTCATCTTTTGAAACATATATTGAGTTTTGCCGAGTCTTGCCTGATCATTCTCTAGAGAGAATTGCGATCGCTGAAGTGAAAGCAACTTGGGTAAGATTAGTTAGCTACGGTGTACCTTCACCTATGCCCTTCCCGCCATATCTCCAAGAATATCTGGATCGATTTGCCGCCAAAGAGCCAGCCACCCTCGACTTGAGACGGCCAGAAACTTTACCTCTACCACCTCTACCATCTAGCTTGGCGCAACTCAATAGCGGTGCGATCGTTTACGAAGCACCCAGTTCCTTAAACCGCTATGGTAAGTTACTCCGGTCGGAAGCTTTCCAAACCACTCTAGAAGAATCGAACTTAGTAGGTAACGTTTACTACGGTAATTACTTCATCTGGCAAGGACGAATCCTCGACCTCTTCTTATACTCAGTCGCACCTGAATATCTGCGAGTTTCTAATCCCCGTGGTGAGATGGTTTGTCTCTACAGCCGCATGGACTACTTACGAGAAGCAATGCCCTTCGATAAGATTCGCGTCTTCCTGTATGTCAAGTCAGTCTCCCAATCTGGTGCAGTGTTTAACTTTGAGTTCTTCCGCGAACAACCCGACGGCACAATGGAAAAACTCCATGTCGGACAACAAGAGGTCGCCTGGGTAACTCGCCTAGCAGATGGTACTCCAGTTACAGCAAATTGGCCGTCAGAAGTCCTGCAAGCACTAACAGAAATGGACTCTGTAGAGTTAAAAGAAAAAATTGCATTCTAAATAGACCCAACTCATTTTCAAGCAGTAGCCAGAAATTTGGCTACTGCTTTTTTGCGTTGCATATTTGCAAGATGAATCAATATTTTCGCTCAAAGCTAAAAGCAGATTCTTCGTCAATAGACATCTCCGAAAACAGTCAAAGCCTTTGTTTAGCTAGGCTGTAGCCACTAAATGCAATCATCTTAAATTAGCGATTCTGTACGATGAAATAAGACTTTGAGATATTTGCTGTTGATAATTAGGCAAAAATATCTAGTTATATGCGGTAATTTCAACCTGATGATATAGCCGATATTTCTAATGGTAATATTAGCCCTCGAATTCGTAACCTTACTAGTCCGCAAATCGTCAAAATTACTTGCTCATATTTGTAGGGATTTAACCTAAATCTTTCTTGAACAACTCGAAATATTTTGACTGAGCGAATTCGATGTTCAACAAAGATCCGTTTAGATGAAAATATTTTATTTTGTTCTTTCTGCTCAGTCGTTAGTTCTCGATTTCTTGGTTTCTTAATTGGAGTTGTAATTAAATCTTCTCCAATATATGCCTTATCTCCTTTAAATCTTTGTTTGGGGTCAAACTCTGAGCGATATTCTCGGAACAAAGTTATATCGCTTTTTGGTCCAGGTTCACCTGCCACAACATCAACGATATCACTAGCATCAGGTAAAATAATCATTTGAGTTTTAAATGTATGATTACTCTTCTTACCTGAAAAATATTTCTTTTGTTCATCATTGTCTCCAGGTCTTTCTCTGACTTGCTCGTAGCTATCTACTATTAATTCGTACTCTGTGAGTATTTCTTTTACTACTTCATAGTCAGAAGCGTTTTTTTTTACTTGTTCAAGCAAACTGGATGGCAGTAATTCTCGCAAGTTAGGCAACCAATAGTTAAATGTATCATTGGCGGTAGACTCGCTTACTTCAAACTGAATACCTAGAAGTTGGAAGGTTGTTAGATGCCGGAGATACACCAAAGTTAAAATGATTTGTTCGGGAATAGGTAATTTTGGTTTACGACCTCCTCCACTAGCAATAATTCTAACTTTCTTAGATTCTAGTGAAGCTTTTTTTTCATGATATAATCGTTCCGCATTTATGATTAATTGTTGTAACTGTTAATATTCCAGACCTATTAACCTTTGTGTTTGTTTAGGATTTTCTTCAATGTAATTCAGTATATTGCTCATTCTTCTGTGCCAAAATAACTCTTTAATGTTCTTTTATCACAGAATAATACTATTTTGGAGATGTCTAATATTACGCGGTTAAGCCTAAAAAATAGAAATCTGTAGCCAATACGGTTCGGATCAGATAATTTGCCAAAATAATAACGCCTGTAGAGACGTTGTACTGCAACGTCTCTACCCACTATATAAGCCCAACATTTCTATGTAGCGACAGGATTCATTGCATCTTGCAAGACTATCACCCAGAAAAGTAAATCATTATTAAGACAACAGATACCCTGCATAAAATCATGGTTTCCATCTGAATAATATTTAGGCACTGAAAAATCAAGAGTTTGCAGGTTACAAATACGAAACAAAATTTAACTGCAATTTCTAACAATATAACCACACCAGAACTTTGCTATGAACAACAATCAATCATTAGAATATGATGTCGTAATTATGGGTGCTGGCTTTGCAGGTTTGTGCCAAGCCAGACATTTAATGCTCAAAGTTCCTCATATCAAAGTTGCCCTAGTTGACCCCAGACCTGAAAATAGAGATGAAAACGATCTCAAAGTTGGTGAATCAACAGTTGAAATCGGCGCACTCCTAATTGGTAAAGAATTAGGACTCAACGATTACATGATTGAAAATCACCCACCCAAAGCTGGATTAAATTTTCATTGGCCAAAACAACCAAATAACACTGCAACTATCGACGATTACTATCACATTTGGATCAACCGTCAGCCGCCTATCCCTACTTTTCAAATTAACCGTGCTAAGTTTGAGCGCGATTTGCTCAAAATGAATCAGGAGATGGGAATTAAATTCTACAATGGGCGCGTATTAGATGTTGATTTAACTCCCGGTGATGCCATTAAAACAGTCAAAGTCAAGCTTAATGGTGAACAGATAGAATTAAAAGCCAAGCATATCATTGATGCAGCCGGGCGCAGGTTTATCATTGGTAAAAAGCAAGATAATCTTTTATTTGGCCCAGAAAACTTGCTTGGTTTGAATAATGGCTCGGCTTGGGTGCGGGTGAAAAATGTAGACCGCACACTATTTCATAGTGGTTACGACCCGCTAGGATCTGCTGTTACTCATTACTATACTACCAATCACTACTTTGGGGCTGGACACTGGCTGTGGATGATTCCTATTGATACTCAAGCCCAGGAATTATCAATTGGGGTTATGCACCATCATGACGTAATTCCGGCAAATACTATCAACACTCAAGAGAAGTTTTATAAGTTTTTGCAAGCTAATCATACTGTTCTCTATAACATTATCCAAAGTGGTGAGAGCGTAGACTTCAATTATTTATCTAAAGTCCCCCATAAAAGTAAAACCCTATTTTCTGCCGATAACTGGTATGTAATTGGCGATGCGGCTTGTATGTTTGATGCGTTTTACTCCTTGGGTACAACCATGATTGCTTTCACCATTGAAAGTGTGACAGAAATCATCCGCGCCAAACTTGCAGGTGAGGCTGATGCTGAGGAGAAAAGGTCAATTTATAACGAATATAATCTGACTTTCTTTGATAGCGTTAATACCTTCATCTGTGACCATGCCAAACAATTGGGACACGCTAGTATTATGAGTTGGCGAATTTATTTCGAGTATATGTGGTGGTTTGGCATCCTAGTACCAATGTACATTGGCAAGTGGCACTTACAGCCTCAATTTCTACGTGAGTTCATGGGGCCTTTCCGCTCTTATTTAAATGGAATTTTCCCAGAGGTTTACCAACAGTTGAACAAATTGGTTGATAAGGGTACTAACATCGGTTTTATGGATCCTGTGCGAGCAGATCAGTTACTGGGGAAATACTACACCTTCAAACACTTTGAGGATTATCTAGAAAATAGTAAGTTTGAACCGCAGCGTTCCAATATCTATACCAGCATGAAGAATGCTTTCTTCTATATTGCTGTTTGGTATGTGAAATTTCAATGGAAAGCCTTTGGACTAGTTGGTCTGCTCAAACCGAAAAATCTCTACTATATCTTCCAACTTTTAGTGCAATCAGGTATATCTGCAATGGGTGAAGCTCGGCATAAATTCCAAACTAGAGACTTACCTAACAACAGTACAGTTGAAAATATGCGCCAGGAGTTTAAGAGTTACCAATATCAACCTGAGCTACAGCCTTGGAATGTAGAAGTTTCATCGGTAAAACCTCAAGATTCATTGGTTACTAGTCAAGAAAAAGTTTTACTGCGCTAAGTCATAGTCATCGGGGCGGAAAATACCTGCAAGTTAGCAAAGGCTCAAGGTAAATGAATAATTTAGGTTGCAACTCCTGATGACTATACATCCCTTCTCAAGTTATTGGCTAAATTGAGCCTCAAAAAGAATTTATTAAGGAGTTAATAATGTATACAACCGAATCTTTAGAATATGATGTCGTAATTATGGGTGCTGGCTTTGCCGGTTTGTGTCAAGCCAGACACCTGATGCTACAGATCCCAGGTATTCGCGTTGCTTTGGTTGATCCTCGTCCCGAAGAACGCTCTGATAAAGATTCAAAAATCGGTGAATCAACAATTGAAATTGCGGCTCTTTTTCTAGCTAAAGAATTAGGACTTCATGAATATTTAATTGAAAATCATACACCTAAATTGGGATTAAGTTTCCATTGGCCAAAAGACCCTGCTCAAACCGAGAATCTAGACGACTACTTTCATATCTGGTCTAACCGACAGCCAGCAATTCCAGCTTTTCAAATTAATCGCGTCAAGTTTGAGCGGGACTTGCTACAAATGAATAAAAAGATGGGCGCGTTTTTCTATAACGGACGCGTGCTAGATGTGGATCTAACTCCTAAAGATGCTATTAAGACTGTTAGCATCAAAGTCGGCAATGAACAAATGGAATTGAAAGCCAAACATATCATTGATGCCGCAGGACGCAAGTTTATTATTGGACGCAAAACTGACAATGTAATTTTTGGTTCAGAAAACATGATGGGGCTGGATATTGGTTCAGCTTGGATGCGGGTTAAAAATGTCGATCGCACTGTTTTTGATAGTGGATATGACCCTTTAAATTCATCGATTAGTCATTACTACTCTACGAATCACTATTTTGGTCATGGTCACTGGTTATGGATGATTCCCATTGATACTGAGTTAAAAGAATTGTCTATTGGTATCATCCATCATCATCAGGAACTTCCTTCTGAAATCGTTGGTACAAAGCAAAAATTCCAGCAGTTTATCAATGATAATCACAAAATTCTGGGCAAAATTATTGACAGTGGTGAACTAGTTGATTTCAATTATTGGCCTAAAGTTTCCCATAGAAGTAAAACTCTATTTTCCCCAGATAACTGGTATGTGATTGGTGATGCTGCCTATATGTTTGATGCCTTTTATTCCTATGGCACAACAACTATTGCCTTAGCAATTGAGAGTGTGACAGAGATTATTCGCGCTCAACTAGCGGGTGAGGCAGATGTAGAGCAGAAACGGTCTGCTTATAACGAATTTAACTTGGGTTATGCCCGGAGCGTCAACTGTCTCTATGTCAGTCATGCTCAACAGTTAGGTCATGCGAGTGTGATGAGTTGGCGGGTTTATTTCGAGTATATGTGGTGGTTCGGTGTGCAAGTGCCTATGTATGTTGGTAAATGGCATTTGGATTTAACTTTCATCCCCATCTATTTAAAAACCCTCAACGCCAATGTAGACGGACTCTTCGCAGATTTATATCAACAGTTCAATCAACTGGTAGAACGGAATGCAAATATCGGGTTGATGGATTGTTACCGTTCTGATCAATTAATCAATGACTATTACACTGCAAAACACTTCGATGACTTTTTAGAAAATTCTAAATTAGAACCTCGTCGTTGTAATGTTTTTGGTAGTCTAAAAGCCACTTGCTTCTATGTTGCTATTTGGTATTTTATGTTCCAGTGGAAAGGTTTTGGGATTCAAGGCTTGCTCAAACCACGTAATATTTATCACTTCTTGCGACTATTAGCATTGTCAGGCCAAGCTGCGATCGGGGAATTGGTTTATAAGTTCAAAACTAGAGGGTTGCCAGCCAATACCGAAGTTGAAGAAATGCGCCAAGAGTTCCGCCAAAGTTATCAATTTCGACCAGAACTTCAGCCTTGGATGACAGAAAAGACTACCAAAACCACTGCTAAAGAGGCAGATGTAAATCAAATTTTGGAAGTCGCTAGATTACGTTGAATTGATGTTAATTAATCACACATCTCCAGGAATTTTGTTAAAGCTTTTGGAGATGTTGACAAAAACTCCCACAATTGTCGTTTAAAACTATTAGGAAAGATTAAACTATGTACACTACTCAGTCACCAGAATATGATGTTGTAATTATGGGTGCGGGATTTGCTGGTTTGTGCCAGGCTCGACATATGCTGCTCAACATCCCCAACATCAAAATTGCACTGATAGACCCACGTCCAGTAGAACGGTCAGACAAAGATTTAAAAATTGGTGAGTCTATAATTGAAGTCGCTGCTCTTTTTCTTTGTAAAGAGTTAGGACTCCATGATTATCTGATTGAAAATCACCCTCCTAAGTCTGGGCTGAACTTCCATTGGCCAAAAGATGCGGCTCAGACTGAGACTTTGGACGACTACTATCACGTTTGGGCAAACAGACAGACTCCTATTGCTTCCTTTCATCTCCACAGACCCAGATTTGAGCGGGATCTGCTGAAAATGAATCAAGATATGGGAGCAGTTTTCTACAACGGACGCGTGGTTGATGTGGATTTAACTCCTGGTGATGCCATCAACACTGTAGAAATCAAAGTTGGTGGCGAAACAATGGAACTGAAAGCCAAACACGTTGTTGATGCTGCTGGTCTGAAGTTTATTATTGGTCGCAAGACAGATAACGTTTTATTTGGCCCAGAGAACCTCTTGGGACTCAACAATGGTTCAGCTTGGCTACGGGTCAAAAATGTAGACCGCACCATTTTTCACTCAGGCTATCACCCAGAGGGGACATCAAATAGCCATTACTACTCTACTAATCATTATTTTGGTCACGGTCATTGGTTATGGATGATTCCTATAGACAAGAAATCAATGGATTTATCTATTGGCGTTATCCATCATCATGATGTGATTCCATCGGAAAAAATCAATACTTTAGATAAGTTCTCTGGGTTCTTGAAAGCTAATCACCAGCTGCTGGCTGACATCATCGATAGTGGTGAAGTAGTCGATTTTAATTATCGCCAGAGGATTGCCCATAGAAGTAAAATCATGTTTTCCCCTGATAACTGGTATGTAGTTGGTGATTCCTCTCATATCTTTGATGCTTTCTATTCTTATGGGACAACAATGATTGCCTTTGCGGTAGAAGGTATCACAGAAATCATCCGCGCTAAATTAGCAGGGGAAGCAGACGCGGAAGCTAAACGAGCTGCTTACAACGATTTCAACTTGGCTTATGCTCGGACTGTTAACTGTCTCTACCGGGGTCATGCCGAGCAACTCGGTCATGCCAGTGTCATGAGTTGGCGTATTTACTTTGAGTATATGTGGTGGTTTGGAGTTCATATCCCTACATATATAGGTAAGTGGCATTTGGATCTGAATTTCATCCCCAGATATGTGAAGATTGCCAACGGTAACGTAGATGGAATTTTTGCTGATTTATGCAAGCAGTTTAACCAATTGGTAGAGCAGGGTGCAAATATTGGATTCATGGATGTTTATCGAGCAGATCAATTGGTTGGTAAATATGGGACACTTGCACATTTCGATAACTTCCTAGAAAATACCAAATTTGAGCCACGACGATGCAATGTTTTTGCCAGTATGAAATATACCTACTTTTACATCGCGATTTGGTATGTGATGTTCCAGTGGAAAGGTTTTGGTATCCGTGGTTTATTAACCCCTAAACATTGGTTCTATTTCCTGCGGATGTTAGGATTGTCAGCTAAAGCTATTGTGGGTGAGTTTATCTACAAATCTAAGACCAAAGGTTTACCAAACAACAGTGAAATCGAACGAGTGCGCCAAGAGTTCAAGGGTTATAAATACCAACCAGAAAAACATTCTTGGTTGCGAGAAAAGGTTTCTTAAGTCTCTGCAATTTTTCAGATATGACTTTTCTTGACGCTGTTGAATTTATTAATTCACATCACAGGGAAAGTCATATATAACCCCAGTTTAAAATCATGCTCACTGCTATTATCCACTAAGTATTGATTATGGAAGCAACAACAATGTCTTACTTAACACAAAATCTAGAAACAGGAGAAATCCAAAAAGCGATAAATCGCCTAGGTTTAACCCTATCTGAAGCAGAAATCAATGATATTCAAGTAGGAAAAAATATCTCTCTTGAGAGCAGATGCTTAAGTGAAATTGGCTCATTATTTATTTTAGCTTCAGCAATTTCTGCTGCTAATTTAGGTAAAAAAATGAATAATATTACCTTCAGAGATTTACCAGAAGCAGTTCATAATTCTACCTCTTGTACAGGAATTCCGATTTATTCCTGGGATTCCGAGACTCTGGGCAAGTGTTCTCTTTACTTAACTTTAGTGAATGGTAAACCTGGAATTAGTCCCTGTTACGGTGTGTGTAGCACTTCTCTTTAAGTTGTGAACTGAGTTTTGGTAGAGTTTTCTAAACCGAAATATAGGATTGCTATAGGTGGAGAAGAAATTAATATTTGTTCAAGTTAGCTATGGAAGACCTTATGAGATATTTGCTTGGTAGTTTTGTGCTTCTATTCATTTTGGTACTAGCTGGAGCAGTATACCAAGCGATCGCTACTCGCGCAGATATAGATAAATATCCACCACCAGGTAAGCTGGTCGATGTGGGAGGCTACAAACTCCATATCAATTGTGTAGGTGAAGGTAGTCCAACTGTAGTGATGGAATACGGACTGGGCGGTTTGTCTCTAGTCTGGAGTCTGGTAGAGTCAGAAGTAGCTAAATTTGCCCGTGTGTGTACTTATGATCGCGCTGGATATGGTTGGAGTGAATCTAGTTCTAAACCCCGCACTAGTCAGGAAATGGTTGAGGAATTGCGTACATTACTGACTAATGCTGGAATTAAAGGCCCTTATATTTTAGTAGGTCATTCCTTGGGTGGGTTAAATGTACGTCTATTTGCCAGTCAGTACCCAGATGAGGTTGTGGGAATAGTATTAGTAGATGCAGTCCCAGCGAATGTATATGCACGTCTTGCACCAGTGTTTCAAAACAACATGGCCGCAACTAGGCGGATGTTTCGCTCTTTGTCGCTAATTACCAGACTAGGTTTGTTGCGGTTGTTGGTGCAATTGCTAGGTAAACAAGCAACACCGGAGTTTGTCAGAAAGTTGCCATCAAAGATTCAACCCATGATTGTGGCCAAGTTTCTGCCTAAAACTTTTGAAACCGCGATCGCTGAAAGCCTCTTAATGGAAATCAGCACTCAGCAGGTTAGTCAGTCAAAGTTATCAGATGACTTACCATTGATAGTGCTGTCTCATGGAATCAATATGTTTTCTAACATACCAGATCAACAAGCCAAAAAAGCTGGTTTAACTTGGGAAAAATTGCAAGCAGAAATAGCTCAACTTTCTTCACAAGGGAGTTTGCAAATAGCTCAAACTAGCGGACACAATATCCATATCGATCAACCTAAATTAGTGGTGGATGCCATCCGTCAAGTCGCTTCGCTCCAATTAAAAATTCAAAATTCAAAATTCAAAATTAAAGACAATTAGTGGGTGCTTTTAGCTTGCTTGCCGTAGGCTACCCACCACTAATTGTTCCCTGCGGGACGCTTCGCGAACGCGTAGCGTCCCGTAGGGAAGACCGCTAAATTTTCAATTTAGCGGTGGATTGAAACCCAAAATTAAACTTATTTTCGTAATAAGGACTTTACTCCTTATTCCAAACTTTAATCATTCCCAGCATTTTACTAAAACAATACAAAGTACACAATTTTATATGGTGATAACAACTCAAGGTGCAGTAGTTGTAACTGGAGCATCTACAGGCATTGGCAAAGCTTGCGCCCTGCAACTAGATAAGTTAGGATTCCAGGTTTTTGCCGGTGTACGTAACCCAGCAGATGCGGAGATGTTGAAAAGTCAGGCATCTCATCGCCTGACACCTATCTGGCTCGATATCACAGATGCAGTTTCTATTGCTGCCGCAGTAGAGACTGTAAATAAGGCTGTTGGTGATCTTGGTCTATGGGGCTTAGTTAATAACGCCGGCATAGCCGTTGTCAGTCCCCTGGAGTGTCTAGCGATCGCAGAATTGCGGCAGCAGATGGAAGTCAATGTAATCGCACAGATAGCTGTCACCCAAGCATTTCTCCCACTTTTGCGCCGCAGTCAAGGGCGAATTGTCAATATTGGGTCAATTATTGGCAAAATGGCAATGCCTTTCTTGGGATCAAACTCTGCTGCTAAATTTGCGATGGAAGCATTTACAGATGTACTGCGGATGGAACTGCAACCTTGGGGGATTTCTGTCTCCATAATTGAGCCTAGCTATGTTGCTACGCCAATTTGGGAGAGGGCTGTCACCACAACTAACAAAACAGTCAAGGATCTACCACCCGAAGCTAAAGACCTCTACGGTACTGCTACTGCTGCCGCTTGCGAATCAGTAATTAAATCAGGCAAAAATGGCATTTCGGCGGATATGGTCGCTCAATCTGTGGTTAATGCCTTGACTACGAAAAGACCTAAAACTCGTTACCTGGTAGGAAAGGAGGCTAAATTTGTAGACTTAATGATTAAATTTCTCCCCGATCGCATACGTGACCGGGTTATTATAGGGCAAACAGCTAAAGGAACTTGAATCTACAGAAGTAGCGATACATTGGCAATGTCAGGCGATACATTGGCAATGTCAGGCGATACATTGGCAATGTCAGGCGATACATTAACAATGTTAGGCGATACATTAACAATGTCAGGCGATACATTAACAATGTCAGGCGATACATTAACAATGTCAGGCGATACATTA
>NZ_CAWUDL010000082.1:0-27854 GCF_963920945.1 Anabaena sp. CCY 9402-a | reverse complement strand
TACTCATTACTCATTACTCATTACTCATTACTCATTACTCATTACTCAGCACTCATAACTCGGTACTGCTTCTGTGATTTAGCTTTTTCCCGAATCAGCCAATCGTCATCGTTGGCGAGTTGTTCATAACCACTGGTATCACCAAGTTTTTCCAGTGCCATCAAAGCTGCATACTTCAGATCCCAAATTTTGGTTTCTAGACAGGCTTTCAGTTCAGGAATTGCCCGTGCTTCACCGAGTTCACCGAGAGCGATCGCCGCAGCAGCCCGTGATTTTTGAAATTGTGGTTGTTTGTTATACAATCCTTCAATCAGCAAATCGTAGGCTGGGGAATGTTTCAACCAACCGAACAACTTGATCACATGGAAGTGTGCGCCATAGTCATTATTAGCTTCTTCGGTGTAGGTAGTAAACAAAGCTTCAGGAGCAGCATCGGCGTAATAGTCAAGAATAGTTTTGGCTGCCAAATAGCAACGCCCAAAGTCAGTTTCGTACAATCCTCGAATCAGAATTGGCAAAGTTGGGGGACTTGGGTAACTATGCACCAAACCCAAATCATGGGGATGGTCGTATAACGTCTGCTCTAAATAAGGTTGAATTGTGGCAAAAGTAATTGCTCCCGCAGAGATTCCGGCTTCTGCTAAAGTCCGAATGCCTCGCAACCGAAAGATCAGAGATACTGGACATCGGGCAATATGAGGAATTGCGTCATAATATCGAGCATCCATCAAATCTTGGATGGACAACCGCCGCCCTAACACATTCGAGTGCTGCAACATCGCCACCACCTTCCCCATCTGGGAATAGTCCCCAGTTAAACGGCAAACTGCGGCCATTGCAGCACTTGCTGTAGGTGGGTCAGCATCATTTACAAACTTGCGAATACGTTCTAGAGCAGGTTGATAATTAAACTTTGTCAGTGTATGAATAATTACGCGGTGGGTTTGCCCCGGCTTATCCAGCAATTGAGCCACATCTTCTAGAATATCGGTGTCTTGAGTCCCAATTTCCCCGATCGCCCAAACAGCATTTTCCACGGTGTAGCAGTCTTCATCACTCAGACAACTACGAATGACTGGTATGGCTACCTCAGCTTGCAATCGCCCCAAAGTCTCCACCGACTTACGGCGGACAATGCGGTTATCTAAGCTGGGGTCAGTTTGCTGCACAGCCCGCATCAACGCATTAATAGATTGCTCCGTGGGGAAATTTACCAAATGAGAAGCCGCAATATAGCGTGAATCATGCTCACTTAACTGGTCTTGAGGCGTATCCAAAAGAGCGATCGCCTGGTCTTCTGTAAGATTAAAAAAATTAAAAAAGCGTTTATCCATATATATATCAGCAGTTAGCTGTCAGCCCTCAACAAATACTCCTTCTCTTGGCGTACCTCTGCGCTTACCTCTCTTACCCTCTGCGTTTAAATTTCACCCCTAAATACATCACGATTTTTAGTTTAAAACAAAACAAGCCCAGAGATTCTTTGCCATTACTCAACCTTAACAGGCAAAGCAAAGAGCCAAGAACTTCTGGGCTTGCAGGGTAACAATGTACACCTGTCACCAAATTACAAGTCTAGCAATTGACTAGGACAAAGAGTTGATAGCGTAGTCAAGTAGTGCATTGTACTCAGTCAATGCTTGAGCAGACATATCACGAGGAGCGCAACCACGGTTACGAGCATAGCTTAATGCTTCAACGTAAGGAGCGGTGGGCAAGCCCAAAGCACGATAAACTTCACGTTGTCCAGCAATACCCCATTCGTCCAAGGGGCCTGTACCGCCAACTACCAAGCTGTACTGGATCAAGCGCAAGTAGTGCTTGATGTCACGAGCGCACTTAGCTTTGAAGGTATCGGTGGAGTTAGCTTCACCAGCATTGTTCAAGTAAGGATACTTTTTGATACAAGCGTTGTAAGCTTCGGTTGCAACTGCATCAATGTTGTTAGCTAGCTTTTCAGCAGCTTCCAAACGAGCAGCTGCACGTTGGATAGAACCTTGTACTGATTCTAAATCAGAGGTGCTGGGGAAACGACCTGCGGCATCTGCTGATGCAATAACGGTGGTAACAACTGATTTCATTTCTTCAATCTCCCAAAAGGCTTTTAATTTAAAATGTGTTGGATGTTAATCTGTTGAGTTAATTGCAAATCGCAATTAATTAGCTCAGAGCAGAAATTACGCGATCGAAGTAGCTAGAAGCTTCAGCAACTAAGCTAGCGCAACGATCTTCTACAACAGGACTTCCCATCTTGCGCAATTTGGCACCAGCACGAGCCTCACTTGGGGTGTCTTGAATGTGAGCAGCTGCTTGAGCTTTCATGATTTGAACAGCACGCACGGTTGAGGTGGTGGGTACGCCTAGAGCCGCATAGGTTTCTTTCAAACCGTTCAAGCAACGATCATCTAGAACTGATGCGTCACCAGCTAATAGAGCGTAGGTTACATAGCGGAGGATGATTTCAGCATCGCGCAAGCAAGCAGCCATGCGACGGTTAGGATAGCAGTTACCACCAGCTTGGATCAAACCTTGGTTTTCGCAGATCATTCCAGCTACAGCATCAGAAACCATGCAGCTAGCGTTACTAGCGATCGCATTTACTGCATCCAAACGTCTGTTACCACTAGCAACGAAGGATCTGAGGGCAGCAATATCAGATACGGTGGAAGTGCTGGCATCTGCTGAAACTACAGCTCTAGAAAAAGCGTCAAGCATTTCGCTCTCCTTGAATATTGGTTATCTATAAAACTTGAGTGTCTGTTCTGTGAACAAGACAATATAGAACATAAAAGATGATGCCTACCTCAGTCTCAGTTATGAGAAACTAAGTAACAATCCTTAACATAAAAAACAATACCCCAGCCAGAACTACCCTGACTGGGGAAACTATGTAAAATTCTTTGAGAGGGGCGAAACGAGGGGCGATTAATTGGTATTTTTCCTGAGATGTGAGCCTAAACCTGCTTGAGAAGATGCTTGATCATATTGTCTTTGACCATTAACTGTCGCAGCACTTCCAAGAGAAATTTTTGAGATTCTTCCTGACTTAATCCCTTAACCTGCTCTTCATAAAGTTTGAGGTTGAATTTCTGCTCTAAGTTCAGCTCCATTGGAATGTCCATAGTTTTTACTCTCCAGTGTTTCGCAACTTTAGGTTTGTCTAGCCTCTAGATATAAGGTTAACAAAAGTTACGCCTACTTGACAAGTAGACACTTTTAGACGATTACGAATAAACGAGGTGTGCTGTTTTTAGTAGCGAGTTCAGTTGTGTCCGCTTCTTTGGTATAAGTTTTTGTTGGCAACTTCTTAACGTTTTATAATTTATGAGCAGAGGGTTTTCAACTTGTTGTTTGGAGTTAGCTTTTTATGGATGCAATGGAGTTTTTTGAACTAAGTACAGGGAGATGGCGATCGCAGCGAACGACACACCACCTGGCCTTCAAGCGATCGGAAGCTGGGGAATCAGATATCCAGGTACAAGCCTTTGCTGCTGATCATCCTCAAGTGATTGAAATTTGCCAACTCCATGAGGTTGACCCCAAATTAGCGATCGGTGGTGCTTTTGTAACTTGGCAAGGTGCAATGGGATGGGATAAAGAAGAAGAAAATCATGAAGGCTCTACAGTCTTCTCCCTGATTCCTGATGCCGATAACCCCCGCCAAGGCTCATTGCTGCGAGAACGAGGCTATGCCGAGATTGTCCCAGTAGCAGGACGCTATCACATGGATGATGAAGATGCGTTAGTCCTGACGACTGAGTACGACACGATGAGTTCAATTGAGAGGTTTTGGTTCGTCAGCCCCAGTCTCAGGATGCGAACTAGTACAGTCAAACGGTTTGGTGGTTTTAGCACTGCTACCTTTTGTACCGAATTTCGGATTGCAGATGCTTCAGAGGTTGCTTCTAACCTGACTCCTGACCAGATTAACAATGCGGCTCAACCCACAAAACACTTCTCCTTCTTTGGTTGGTAAATTAATCATTACCAGCAGTACCGATCCAGTGGCACGAGGGTTAGATTACCTTTATGGAGTTAGGTGTCTAGCTCTTGACTCAGAGATGATAGATGTGGTTTATGATATGAATAACCGCATTCCTCTATGTGCTTGGATCGGTGAGCATATTGATGCGGTGAATACACAACTGGAAAACTATCTTCAGGCTTGCCACGATTGTTTTCACCCTTGGGAGCAACCTGCTATTCAAATTTGTGCTGCTCCTATTGCTCAGTGTTTTGGAATTGATGCTCTCTGCAACCTTCAGACACATCCAATTACCATCCTGATTGATGTGGGACGAGTAGTGCCAGCAGACTGGTTGTTCTTAGTTGTCCACGAATATGCCCATGCTCATGTCGGGTTTCCGGGACACCACGAACAATTTGCGCGATCGCTCTCTCACCTCTGTCTTGGATTGGGAATTGCACCCCCCTCTGGGGAATCTACTATGGAATCTCACCTGCGATATTATCCTGATTGCCGTCCCACTCAGAACCCCCTAGCGTTTTGGCGCGGAGAAGACTGACGATCAAATGTTACGAATTACTGCTTTGTTTCGCAAATCAACAGGCGAAATCTCTACACAAGCGTATTCTGGATTCTGAGATTCCGTACACGGATGACAGTTAGATCACCTGTAGTTGGAAGCTGCGGTCATTGGTTGCTGCTCATTTGATACGATGACGGAATTTTTTAGGTGAATTTTATTCAGCATAGAGGTGTTCATTATGTCAATTCCTTTGTTGGAGTATGCCCCTTCATCTCAAAATCAGCGTGTGACTAGCTTTGAGATACCTGGTGATGAACAGCCGAGAGTTTACACAACCGATAACCTGTTGTCAGCCAGTGAAATGGATGTGTTGATTGTGGCAGCCTATCGCCAAGTTTTTCATGAACAGCAGATGCTGTTGAATAATCGTCAAATCTTCCTAGAATCTCAACTCAAAGCTGGACAGATCACAGTCAAAGACTTTATTAGCGGATTAGTCTTATCCGATTCATTTAGACGGCTTAATTACGATGCTAACAATAATTACCGCTTTGTGGAACTCTGTGTACAAAGGATTCTAGGGCGGAATATTTATAGCGATCGCGAAAAACTTTCCTGGTCTATTGTCCTTGCAACCAAAGGACTAAAAGGCTTCATTAACGATTTGCTTAACAGCGAAGAATACATCGATAACTTTGGTGATAGTACCGTTCCTTACCAACGGCGACGGGTTTTACCCCAGCGTTCCCGAGGCGAGTTACCCTTTGAACGCATGGCACGCTACGGCACTGATTATCGTGACAAGTTGCCACCTTCAATGAGAGGGTATAAACAAAGTGAGCCATTTAGTTTACAAACCTTCTTACGTAGTTCTGACAGGGATGTAATTTTATGGCTAGTGGCTTCCATCGTGTTTTTAATCGCCTCCTGCTACTTCCTACCCATGTTTGATTTATTAACCAAAATCGGCCCCTACTAAATAATCTCTCTGTGTCTCCGTGTCTCTGTGGTGAATAAGCCCTTAATTTCACCACAAAGACCTGACTTATGACTGGGAAAGTATTTCAAGTTCTGCCTTTAGATTATATCTAGCAAATATCTCAGCAAATTCAAGCATCAAAGGCGTAAAATATATCTGTTGCCTTTGCAAAAATTGTTGCAAAAATTGTTGCCGTGCGACCACATACTCTGATGTTGACAACCAGGAGTATTCTTGACGAATATTATTTGCATATTCCCGATACTGCTCTGGACTAACAGCTAACATTCCTAAATCTGCATCTAATAGAACTTGACTATCAATATCATCTATATCGGCTTGATGGTGTTTAGTATTGAGAATCAGATGGGTAACAGTATTAATTTGATTAATAGGAATTTCTAAATTTCTGAGTAATTTATCTGCATATTCAGCACTGTTTTCTTCATTATCTTTTGCTTGAGCCTCATATACAACATCATGAAACCAAGCAGCCAATTGTACGGCAGCTAAGTTGTCAGTATAAGTTTTTAAAGTCTGAATTATCTCCAGAACATGATTAATGTGCTTCAGATTATGGTAGTAACGATGAGGAGCAGAATAGGAATCTACTAATTGAGTAAAACCTGTCTCCATAGCTATTTGGTTAACTCCAAAAGGTTGGAGAGTCTGCTGCCAGTGACGAAATAAAATATGCGTGAGATTTTCTGTAAACATAGATGCAGTATTGCCAGTGTTGATATTAAAAAACTTTTAGTCCAGCTTAAATAAACCTGGTTTCTGCTATGAGTTTATTTTGATGTTATCTTGCCCACCTACTGAGAAGAAGCCGGGTTTTTGGTGACAATCTTTAACAGCACTCATAACAATTTCGTAGATAGCGATCGCTTCATCTTTACCTTTTAATTTCACTGCTTGATTTACTAATCTCAGAGAAAATAATTCTGGCGAGGATAAATTCTTCACTACTGACTCAGTGATTAAAATCCCACAGCCATAGTGCTTGGTTAATTCCTCAACGCGGGCAGCAATATTTACAGCATCACCTACTACTGTAGAATCAATCCGGCAAGTAAAACCCACTGTCCCCATTACTACCTCACCGCGATGAATACCGATACCCACGGCGATTTTTGGTAAACCGTTTTGTCTTCGTCCATCATTAAATTTATCCAAAGCTTGCTGCATCCAGATTGCTGCTTGTAGTGCGCCATCAGTAGCAACATCATCAAACAACGCCATAATTGCATCACCAATATACTTATCAATAAACCCACCTGCTTGATCTATCGCCTTTCCCATGCAAGCTAAATAATCATTTAAAAATATAAAAATTTCTTGTGGTGTCATCACCTCCGACATCGATGTGTAACCCCGGATATCACAAAATAAAATCGTGATCGTTCGGGTAGTTGCTAAACCCACAGCAATATTTTCAATACCTTGGGGCGCGATCGCTAAAATAAATTTATTCGGTACAAATAACTCAAAAGATTCTAAAGTCTTTTGTAACTTATTGAATGAACCCTGCAAAGCCGCAGACATTTCATTAAATGAAGTCGCCAAAGCTCCAATTTCGTCTGCATTGGTAATTTGGGCGCGATGTTGCCAATCACCAGCCGCAATTTTCATCGCACTCACCTGCAATCGGCGAATAGGTTCACTGATCCGCTTGGCTAAGATATACGCCAGTACCCAACCAATTGCCAAGCCAATCAAACCAACTACTAACGCCTGATTTACTACCTCAGTAATAGCACGGTCAACTCGGCGTAAAGACATACCTAAACGCAGAGTCCCTATCTTTTGACCAGATGATAAGCGAATATCTGAGGCTACTTCCATTACCCTTTCACCTCGTTTAGCCCGCAAATTTTCGGAAAAATAGATATCTCGGAGAATAAATGTTTCTGTTACAGTTAATGGTTGTGTTGATTCTAAGGCAGTATTAGTCACTGCTACAGGCACAACATCAGGAATATACTGATTTTGCAACTCATTGAGGGATGCAGCCACAATCAAATTTGCTTGGCGAGCATCGGAGATGAAAACATACACAAAATCTTGATTTTGCTGCAAAAGTACATCAAGAGTAAGGCGAATTTGACTCCAGTTTTCTTCTACTAACTCATCCCCTAAAGTATAAGTTAACACACTGGCAAAAGAGTTAGCATCCTGCACACTTTCTTGTTGATAGAGATGACTTTCACTTTTTGCCCACACAGAGACAATTGCACCAATTACAGTCAGCAGTAAAAGCGTAGTAGTAGCCATAATCCGGGTGCGGATTGACCGGAAAACCCAAAATTTCATGGTTTGATCACCAGTTCTTCTACAAAAGTTACCCACCGCCAACCCTGAGTTTGAGCTTGACAGTCAGAACCAAAAGCTAAGGTAATAGGGCCACCCATTTTGGCTGGGATGGGTTGTTTGTTATCACCCCATTTACTTGCTAAGAGAATGTCACAGTTTTGGATATCAGCAGAGGTTAATTTGGCCGGGTTAAGGTTGTTGTGGTGCGTTTTCCGCTTACCTTGCACCACAACCTCCCCAGCAGTAGGTAATTTTACTTTGGCGAAGTCTAAAATATTTCGCATCCTTACACCATGTAGTTTGACTTTGCCACTCGGCCAGCCACTACGATAACCAACAGTTTCGGAAATGGTAACTTGGGGTAATGTTTCTAAATCAGCCAGGTTGAGTTCTTGCTTTCCTACCCGCAGGCGGACTGGTTCTGTTCCCACAATGATATTACTGACATAAAATACCCAAAATGATTGGGGATACTGTTGTCTCATGTGGGGATATTGAGTCTGAGGAAAGACTAAATAAATGGGGCCGCCTTGATTGCGGCTCATGGGTTTACCGTTGTTAGCGATCGCTAAAATAATCGGATACTTGATTAAATCTTCTAAGTTGACTGTCACCTGGTAAGAGTTGTAAGCAATAAAAGTTACTTCAGTTACGCCAGGTTGATAACCAAATTTTTGCAGCAGTTTCGAGACAGGGACACCCTGAAAATCAAACACCTGATTTGGCTGAATAACGTAATTAGCATCGGTGGTTTTGACATGAGTTGTAGCTATATCTTGTAGCTGTTGCCAATTCAACGTCACGCTTTTACCATTAGTTGTCTCACCTTGAATAGCCAAATTCCACTCAGTTTCTTGGGTGTTTTTGGCGTTATCTGCCACAATTTCCCCATTGTGAGCGATCGCTTCTTGACGCCATACTTCCAGTTGTTCATCACTCGGCTGGTATGTACAACCTCCCAGGTAGACAACAGCCATCAGCAAAGTGCTGTAAAGCCCTGCGGGCATAGCTGCGCTTAGAGCGATAACGAGAGTTGAGCAGCGTAATGAGTAGTGAGTGCTGAGTAAAAACATAGGACTTTTCCGTATATTCCTCATTTCCTCCTACTCCATTTTTCATTCGTGTATTACTGTTTTACACCTTGTATCAAAATCTGCTAGAGAAAAACTTGACGTACAAAACCAAACTTCCCGCTAATTTTTGAATTTTGTAGCTTGCTTCTCCGTTCGCGTAGCCTCTCCGATAGGAGAAGGAGGATTTTGAATTTTGAATTTCGTGATCTGTGGTGACAAAAAAATTGACGAGTCACAATAGAAAGCACAGACTTCATAAATTAAACTCTTAACTTACATCAGGAGTTCACTATCAGTGGTATTACAAATACAAACCAGCACCTACGAAGCTAAAACCCAAGAAATTGCTAAACAACTTTTAGCCGCAACTCAAGAAAATCGCTCATTTTTAGCTTCTCTGCGTGATCAAATGCGTTGGGATGATAAATTGCTAGCTTGGGCGATGAGTAACCCCGGTTTGCGGGTGCAATTATTTCGGTTTATCGATACTCTGCCAGCACTGCGGAGTAAATCAGAAATTGCTGCCCATCTCCAAGAATATTTAGGTGATGAATCTGTTGAACTCCCAGCCGCCTTAAAGGGAATGCTGAATTTCGCCAACCCTGAATCTATGCCAGGACAAGTGGCTGCAACTAGTGTATCTACGGCAGTTGAGACGTTAGCTTATAAATATATTTCTGGCGAAAATATTAAACAAGTCATTAAAACCGTCGAACGACTGCGAAAAGAAAAAATGGCTTTCACCATTGATTTACTTGGTGAGGCGGTAATTACGGAAATAGAGGCACAGTCTTATTTAGAACGCTATCTAGAATTAATCGCCCAATTAACAGAAGCATCTAAGAGTTGGGGAAATATTCCCGCTATTGATGAAGCTGATGGTGAAAAGATCCCAAAAGTCCAGGTTTCTGTGAAGCTAACGGCTTTTTATTCTCAATTTGACCCATTAGATGCTCAAGGTAGTGAGGAGAGAGTTAGCGATCGCATTCGGACTCTGTTACGTGAGGCTCAAAAGTTAGGAGCATCTATCCATTTTGATATGGAACAGTATGCGTATAAAGACTTAACTCTCAATATTTTGCAAAAAATCTTATTGGAAGATGAATTTCGTCAACGTACAGATATTGGGATGACTATCCAAGCTTATCTCCGTGATAGTGAACAAGATGCCAAAAACGTGATCGCTTGGCTAAAACAGCGTGGCTATCCTTTAACTATTCGCTTGGTAAAAGGCGCGTATTGGGATCAAGAAACGATCAAGGCTGTTCAAAAACATTGGCAACAGCCTGTTTTTCATGATAAAGCAGCAACAGATGCCAATTTTGAGGTGATTACTCAGTTGCTGCTGGAAAATCATCAGTATGTTTATTCTGCTATTGGTAGTCATAATGTGCGATCGCAAGCACGGGCGATCGCTATTGCGGAAAGCTTAAATGTTCCCCGACGACGGTTTGAGATGCAGGTGCTGTACGGGATGGGGGATAAGTTGGCTAAGGCTTTGGTGGATCGGGGTTATCGGGTTCGGGTTTATTGTCCTTATGGTGAATTGTTGCCGGGAATGGCTTATCTGATTCGGCGGTTGTTGGAAAATACGGCTAATAGTTCGTTCTTGCGGCAAAATTTGGAGAATCGGCCAGTTGAGGAGTTGCTTGCTGCACCGAAGGTTGATCTGTCTCACGCAGAGGCGCAGAGGCGCAGAGAGGATCAGGAGGGGTTTGTTGGTGCGGCGGATACGGATTATGCGGAGGTGGAGGAAAGGAAGGAGGCGGCGCGGGCTTTTGCGGCTGTGCGTGGGGAGTTGGGACGGAGTTATTTACCTTTGATTGATGGGGAGTATGTGAATACTTTAGAGGTGATTGATTCTGTTAATCCTTCTAATTTTAGTGAGGTGGTGGGGAAGGTTGGACTGATATCTGTGGAACAGGCGGAACTCGCGATGCAGGCGGCTAAGGCGGCTTTTCCTGGTTGGCGGCGAACTCCTGTGAAAGAACGGGCGGGAATTTTGCGTCGGGCGGCTGAGTTGATGGAAGCACGTCGGGCGGAACTCTCGGCTTGGATTGTTTTGGAGGTGGGGAAACCTGTTAAGGAAGCAGATGCGGAAGTGTCGGAGGCGATCGATTTTTGTCTCTACTATGCCGATGAGATGGAACGGCTGGATCAGGGTGTAATTTATGACGTGGCTGGGGAAAATAATCGTTATATTTACCAGCCGCGCGGTATTGCTGTGGTGATTTCACCTTGGAATTTTCCTTTGGCGATCGCCTGTGGGATGACTGTTGCTGCTTTGGTGGCGGGAAATTGTACTTTGCTGAAGCCGGCGGAAACTTCTTCTGTAATTACTGCCAAACTTACAGAAATTTTGGTAGAGGCTGGTATCCCTAAAGGTGTATTTCAATATGTACCGGGTAAGGGTTCGCAGGTGGGTGCTTATTTGGTTAGTCATCCTGATACCCATGTCATCGCTTTTACTGGTTCTCAGGAAGTGGGTTGTCGTATTTATGCTGACGCTGCTACCCTCAAACCTGGACAAAGGCACATGAAGCGAGTAATCGCGGAAATGGGCGGTAAGAATGCCATCATTGTTGATGAAAGTGCGGATTTAGACCAAGCTGTTGTGGGTGTGGTTCAGTCGGCTTTTAGCTACAGTGGACAAAAATGTTCTGCTTGTTCGCGAGTGGTGGTGGTAGAAACAATTTATGATGCTTTTATCCGGCGGTTGGTAGAGGCTACAAAGTCTCTCAATATTGGGGAAGCGGAGTTACCAAGTACCCAAGTCGGCCCTGTGATTGATGCTAATGCCCGCGATCGCATCCGTGAGTATATTGCCAAGGGTAAAGCAGAATCAGAGTTAGCACTAGAATTAGCCGCACCTGAACAGGGTTATTTTATCGGCCCAGTTATCTTTAGTGAAGTTCCACCCAATGGGACAATAGCCCAGCAAGAAATTTTTGGCCCAGTCTTGGCAGTAATTAAAGCCAAAGATTTTACCGCAGCTTTAGCAGTTGCCAATGATACCAACTACGCCTTGACAGGTGGACTTTACTCCCGCACTCCTTCCCACATTCAAAAGGCACAAGCCGATTTTGAAGTCGGGAATCTGTATATTAACCGTAATATCACAGGAGCGATCGTTGCTCGGCAACCCTTTGGTGGGTTTAAATTATCTGGTGTCGGTTCTAAAGCAGGGGGGCCTGATTATCTCCTGCAATTCCTCGAACCACGCACCATCACAGAAAACATTCAACGCCAAGGTTTTGCACCAATTGAAGGAGCGGAGTAATTCGTAATTGGGCATGGGGCATGGGGGTAAAATCTCCTCTGCTCCCCTGCTCCCCTACAACTCCTATACTCCTTCAATTTCTTGATCTGGTAAAAACAATGTAAATTGACTGCCTACCCCTACAGTTGATGTTACTGTCACATCACCACCATGCAAACGCGCTAATTTTCGCGTTAAGGCTAAACCGAGTCCCGTGCCTTCATACTGACGGTTTAGTTTACTATCTAACTGTTTAAATGGTTCAAATAAAAATTGAAATTGGCTCGCTTCAATCCCAATGCCAGTATCTGAAATTGTAAATATCATCCCTTTCAGTACTTTTTTTACTGTCAATAAAACTTCACCTGTGGAGGTAAATTTAATCGCATTAGTCAGCAAATTGAGTAACATTTGCTTAATGCGTCGCTCATCAGCAATGCAAATATCTGCGCTGGTATCAATTTCACTGGTGAGGATTAATTGTTTTTCAATAGCGAGATCGCGCACACTAGATAAAACATAATTACACAAATCTGCAACTACTACAGGCATCAGACATATTTCTTCTTTGCCTACTTCTACCTTTGATAAATCCAAGATATCGTTAATTAATGACAGTAGATGTTCACCACTACCGTATATACAACTGATATATTCTTTCTGCTTCTCATTCAGAGAGCCAGCTATTTCTTGTTGCAGTAACTGAGACAAACCCATAATAGCATTCAGAGGTGTCCGTAGTTCATGGCTCATGGTGGACAAAAATTCACTCTTGGCTCTACTACCAGCTTCTGCGGCTGCTTGTGAGGCACGCAGTTGTAATTCAGTTTGTTTGCATTCGGTAATATCCTTGACAATAACTAACAACAACTCAGGTTCACCATCAAAACCAGGCATTACAGAAACAGAAAATTTAGCCCAAACTAAGTTGCCATTTTTATGTATTAAGCGTCTTTCCGCTTCAACATATTTTGTATGATCAAGTTGTTGAATATCCGTGCATATATCTACAAACAATTTTTGATAATTATCTAAATCTTCTTTTGTTTGGAAAATATAATCTATCAAGCACTTGCCGAATAACTCTTCTCGACTATACCCAAGCATTTGACATAGTGCCGGATTTACATCCACTATTTGAGCTTTTATATCTATTAGTCCAATCCCAACAGAAGAACGCTCAAATATTGCCCGACATTGTGCCTCACTCTTTTGTAGTGCTTCCTGTGCAGCGTGACGTTCTCTCGCTTCTATCGCTAAGGACAAAAAATCTGCGATCGCACCAGCAAAATACTCTTCCTCTACATTCCAATCCCGAACTTCAGCACAATGTTCATAGCATAATATCCCTAATAAACGACCCTCTACCCAAATTGGTGTACTGAGCAGAGACATAACATTAAAGAGAGAAAGATAAGTTGCAAATAACTCTTGGGTTCTTTTGTCATGAATGACATCATTTACTGCAATGCAGCGTTCCTCTGCTAAAGCTTGGAAATACTTAGGGTAATTCATTGCTGACAAAGACTGACCAAAAGTATGCTCATCAGTATTGAGATTATACATATCAATACACTCAATCCCTGAGCGTGCCTCGTTGTATAACCATACACTAACTCGCGACACTAGAAGTGTTTGCGCTACAGCTTCCGTGATTTCTTGGAATACAGCATTAAGCGTACCTGTTTGGAACGTCTTGCTTGTTGCCAAGTGTAATAGTGTCCGGCTTTGTTGGTGTCGCGCGTTGTCTAGAATTGGCAGTACTTCTTGAGACTGCTGGTATTTTGTAATATCTTTAACCACTAGCACCTGCATGTGTTCTCGACAGAAATCACTTTGCATTGCAGTTCTAAAAAATCAATAGAACTGTTTTTATAAATACAACTTTTACATATAGATTTACAGATCCTAAAGATGTATTTTTTGATGTATTTTTTGTAATTTCTATATTTTTAGTTGCAACCTATTGTGTATGAGATGTTTTTAACTTGATATCAATTATCTCATTGGTAGCAAGCAATCACAATAAAAATATATGTGTTAATTTTTTACAGAAATTTCACATAAAATTTAAAATAACTAGATTCATATCCAAGTTACCTAAGTGTAGATCAAAATCACGAAATATTGATCAAACTATACATTAACAAAAGTAATTTAGATAGCTATTCCGGCTAATTACTGACTATGTGATTAATAATTGGTAAATTACTGATATACCCCGGTTTCTAGTAACAGTGAGATTAACACTTGTGTATTCTCCTCTAGAAAGATACTTCCAGAGCTAAATTTTGCAACAATTGAAGTAAGGCTAGAGCAGCTATTATACAAATGGTGCAACAATGGAAAATTCTAGTATCAGAATTATTTCTCTAATTCCTAGTGGGACAGAGATTTTAGCAGCCTTGGGTTTAACAGATGCGATTGTAGGGCGATCGCATGAATGCGACTATCCCCCAGAAATAATAGATCGTCCTATTTGTACCCAGGCACGCTTAGATAGTAATATTTCCAGCAATCAAATCCATAATCAGATCAACGATTTGCTACAATCTGCCCTCAGTATCTATCAAGTCAAGACGGATATTTTAGAAAAATTACAGCCCACCCATATCTTGACCCAAGATCAATGTAAGGTTTGTGCAGTCAGCTTAAACGAAGTAGAAAAAGCAGTTGCCGAACTTACCCAAAGTACACCTCAAATCATCTCCTTACAACCTAATCTACTGGAGGATGTTTGGAATGACATTGAACGAGTAGCACATATCTTTGGTGTAGATGCAGTTCAAGTGTTAGAAAACTTAGAGGCTCGTGTTACGATTTGTCAACAAAGAATCCAAGGACTGTCTTTGGCAGAATTACCAACTGTCGCCTGTATCGAGTGGACAGACCCTCTCATGGTAGCAGCCAATTGGATTCCGGAATTAGTCAACTTGGCCGGGGGACAATCACTATTTTGTGTAACTGGTCAACCTTCTCCCAATTTGCAATGGGAAACACTATTAGTCAGCAATCCCGATATCATTATTTTTATGCCTTGCGGTTTTGATTTAAATCGCACCCGTCAAGAAGCCCAATTAATCACTCAAAACCCTGATTGGCAAAAACTCCACGCTACTAAAAGCGGTAGAGTCTACATTACTGATGGCAATGCCTTTTTCAACCGTCCAGGGCCAAGACTAGTCGATTCTCTAGAAATTATGGCAGAAATCTTACATCCAGAAATTTTTGACTATGGCTATAAAGGAACGGCTTGGGAAGGACTATAAAACTAAAAGAAAGCATTTTAAGTAGATTTTGCTGCTTGATTAAGCCATTCAACTAGAGTTTTTAAAGTGTGAGTTAGTGCAGCTTCACTGGTAATCACTGAATGCTGTTGACCATGATCTTCTACTGTTAACTTATAGTGAAAGCGATCGCACTGAGAATTATCAGACATAATTTGCTCAGGTAGCTGAAAAAAATCTGCCGCCTCTACCAGTTGAGACAGTTCTTCAGCTACCTGGAGTGGGAGAGTATTAGTGTCAACGCTAATTTTTTTACTAATCCCAGTAAAGCCACCCGTGCGTTCTAAGGATACCTGCATTTTTGAGAGGGATAAATACTCAAACCCAGTCTAGCAAAAGTAGAGACGCGATACATCGCGTCTTAAAAGACCAATTTGTAAAAAAAAATTCATAATTCATATTTCAATTACGAATTACGAATTACGAATTACGAATTAACTTAAAACTCCCACCTGTTGCCAAGCTTTCTGTACTGCTTGATGTTCTGTACTCCCATCCCCGTAAAGTTCGCTAGCTATTTGCACAGTGATATCAGCAGCTTTTTTAAAATCTGTCTTAGGACGCAGGCGATCGCATAAAGCAATATACCAAATTTTACCTGCCTTCTCCCAAGCATAACCCCCGATTTCCATCGCAGCTAGATAGAAAGCACGGTTAGGAATACCTGAGTTGATATGCACCCCACCATTATCAGCCCAGCCAGTATATTGGTCTTTAACATGGCCAGGTTGGGGATCTTTACCCAATACAGGATCATCATATGCTGTGCCTGGCTCTTTCATAGAGCGAATACCAGTACCTTTAACATTTGGCATCAGTAAACCCTCTCCAATAATCCAGTCAGCTTCTTCAACTGTCTGATTTTTTACCCTCTGTTTCACCAAAGCACCAAACACATCAGAGAAAGACTCATTTAATGCCCCTGGTTCGCCATAATATATCAATGCTGCTTCATACTGAGTTATACCATGCGTTAACTCATGTGCAATCACATCAATACACTTAGTAAAACGGTCGAATAATTCTCCATCTCCATCTCCATAAACCATCTGGTCGCCATTCCAGAATGCGTTTTCGTATTTCACACCGTAATGCACAGTTGAATCTAAACGCAGTCCTTTATTATCAATGGAATTGCGCTCAAATAGTTCGTAAAACAAATCATAAGTCGCACCAGCAGCATCATAGGCTTCGTCTACTGCTTCATCATTGCTAGGGGGATCACCTTCACTTCGTACTATAGTTCCTGGTAATTGCTGAAGATTTTTAGCATCATAGACTGTGCGGCTTTTTTCCCCAGGGGAAGGAGCAAAAGAAATATTCCCAATGATGTCTCTACGTCCACGCAACTGTGCCGAAAGATTTAATGTGTGGAAAGCCCAATTGCGTTGCTGTTCTGTACCATTCACCGCCACATTTTCCAGCATATGCGGCGGGATAACACAACATATAGGACACCTAGTTTGGGTAGAATGATTACAATTCAACCTAGATGATTTCTGTTGATTTCTAGCCATCTAATATAGTCTCCTTTGACAAGTATGTAAGGAACAACCGTGGTGTTTTATCCACGGTTGGAAGGAGCAGAGGAATTAATGCAGATGGCGAATCCCTGGTTGATATTTTGATGAATCTTTTCTACTTTTTATTGTCTAATAAATTTCTAGAAAATAAACAGCATTTCTAGCAAACAATCAAATATTGATATGCTGTAAAAATCATTTTTTATTTATATTTGAAAATTTGTAATTCCCAATCACTTCTGGTAATTATAAATAACTAAAAATTTCACTAATATC
Organism: Anabaena sp. CCY 9402-a; assembly: GCF_963920945.1. Lineage (NCBI taxonomy): Bacteria > Bacillati > Cyanobacteriota > Cyanophyceae > Nostocales > Nostocaceae > Anabaena > Anabaena sp. CCY 9402-a. The sequence goes on along the minus strand of NZ_CAWUDL010000082.1, from coordinate 10,654 downwards.
AAAAATATTGCAGATATTTTAATAGGGTTATTACTCAATCAGCTACATATATAAACTGAACTTATATATATTACTTCAGTAAAATCTCTATATACTGATAAAATAATTGTTTACGGTGGTTACTGTTAAATTATATTGCAACGAAAATTTTTCAATCTGGCTTCCTTCATTAAAAATTGGCAGCACACATCTGCTGATACTATTTCTGTATTAACAATGGTATTTTTCGTACAGGTGTAATGGCATCGGAGATTGCTAATTAAGTTGATCACATTAACGGGAAATAAATGGCGATCGCTCTTTAATCTTAATTTGAGCAGCAGCATCAACCTCACATCCAGGCTAATTAATTCCCTTTTCATTAACCATCACTTCACCCACCTAAATTAGCCTCTGTGCTAAAGCGCGGGAATTACATAAACAGGACTTACGCAAAAAGTCTCTCAAACCCTTATTTCTCTGTGTTCTCTGCGTCTCTGTGGTATGCGCTACGCGCACGCTACGCGAACGTTATTCCGTAAATTGTGCGTAAGTCCTAATAAATTTAACTCTACTAATAAAATATCGAGTCGCTGCTTAACCAATTAACTTGATTCTCCTGTTGTTGACAAATAAATTTTTTGAAACTTTTGTATAGCGATCAAACTCTCCTCCAGGGTATTAGCACTTGTAGTTGAATGGGCAAACTTACATAAAACAGAATTGATGAATAATTGGGAAAAAGCTAGAGTCAATGATCCTGTAGAGAAAATCGAACCACTGGAGTAAGTCATGCTCAAAGATATTATTGCAGTCGAACCGAGAGAAGGTTATCAACTATACATCAAATTTGAAGACAACCGACAAGGCGTGATTGATATTAGTAAATTAATTTCCTTTACAGGGGTTTTTGCACCACTACAAAATATTGACTATTTCAAACAAGTAAAAATCAACCCCGAATGGGGAACTATTTACTGGGAAAACGGCGCAGATTTAGACCCCGATGTACTTTATGCTGAAATTACTGGAGAAGCAATCAGTAATTATCAAATTGCTAAAACCTAGTCAAAAATTGCGATCGCTTCTTTGGTGTGTTAATAGGCGATCGCTCTTTAATCTTAATTTGAGCAGCAGCATCAACCTCTGTACCAGTCTTATCAATTATCTGTGCATTCAGCATTACTTCCCCGCCTGAATCAGCCTCTGTGCTAAAGTGCGAGAATGACATAAGTTTAACTCTACCAATAATGTATCAAATCTTTATTTAACCAAATATTGCCTTCCAAATTTGCTACCTGTATATTTGATTTTATATATCTGAATTCTTCACTATTATTTCAACATCTGCACAACTATTATTTTTTTGTGAATAAGCTTATATTAAAACATCACTAACTCTCATCATAGTTAAACATTAAAACAAATTTTTGTTTAGGTAATACCAACATAGGTAGATAGATAGGATGCTCATCCCATCTCTTATTTTTTTCACCTTTTTGATAGCAAATAATTAAAGTTGGCACATCATTATATTCTTGTTGAGCTTTGATTGACCACCTACCTGAACCGAACCCAAACATCCATTGAAAAGGTTCTTTTCTGCTCATATCTAATCCTTGGTTATTATTTCTTTCACCTCTACGGACATTTAAACGTCCTTTTGTCATACCTTTCGATTTCATGTTTGTTAAACCCGTGATGATACGTTTATCTTCCCATTTTTCTGAAGGTACATGATGACTTTTCGTATAGCTGAGTATTTTAATAATAAAATCTATATCTACCTCATCATATAAATCGTTCTCTTGATAGCTTATTAGAAGCTTCTCAATTTCTTGAAAATATGGTTCAATTTCTTCTTTTTTATAGGCTGGTTTTTGAGGATAAACTAATGAACCTGGTACTAATACATCAATAACTGATGGATCTAACACATTGGAGTGAGTCGGTTTTAAATTTCCTCCTATCCAAACAGGTTGAAGTTGAATATTATGAATATCATCTCCTATTGCTTGACGCATGGCTGCATCCGCTTCGTGGATAGAACGAAAAGCTTCTAGAATATGTTCTGGTAAAAATAGACGAGTAACATCTTTTAATTTTGGACGATAACCATACATCCGAGCGTGTTGATGAACTGTATCCATCATTTTTTGTTTTGCATCACGCCCATAATAAGTTACTATTAAACCTTCAATTGTAACGCCCCTGCCTAATCTATTTCCTCCAATTAGTATATTCATACCTGGATTATAATTAGGTTCTTTTTCGGGATTATTGGCATTAATTATTTTAGGAATTGCGTGTCTTAGCTGAATCTTCAACTCATCTATTAATTTAGGTAATGGAGGCAAGTCATTAGCAGTTTTCTTTAACTCACTATAAGCTGCTTCTAGCCATTGATTAGCCTGTTTATTTGATGTAGCTGAACTCTTACCTCGAATTGCTTGATCTAAATTAATTACAAATTGACTAATAACCTTCTCAACTATGGTATGTATATCTTGTTTATAACAAATATGTACTAGACAAGAATATTTTACATCTTCTTGATCAGAAGATAACATTTTGTAAATTGATCCTAGAAAGAAGCAGCACAATGCAAGCCTTAATCCTTCAGGCATTACCCATTGATTACCCGGATTAATTGAACCTTTCTGTTTCTTCAATTGATTAATTTCTTCAGAATCTACAATACAGCAATAGTCACTTTTTCCAGCAAAAAATAGCTCCCCACCCATATAACTACTTCCTGGATTGGGTAGTGCGGCACAAAATTTTGGTTTACAGGGGTGAGGGAGGCGTTGAAGTAATAGGCTTTGAGGAGTCGCTGTGATTTGAATATAAATATGATTAGCTACTTCTTGACGTATTTTGCCTATTTTGTCGAAAATTGTACTATCATGAATTGTACCTTTTCCTTGTTTAGCCTGTTTAGATTCATTTGTATTTAAACTGGCATTATCAGCTTCATCATCAAAAATTAATGTAGGAATATCCTTAACTTTTGCTGCTTTTAATACTGCCAGTAAATTATCTAAATGATGATGGTTTTTAGTAGAAACTAACACTACTCCTGTATCTTTGATATAAGGAATTACTTTAGTTTTAGCAAAATCAATGGGGTCTTTTTTCCATGCTTCCCAATCAAAAAAAACAGGGCCGCCTTGAACTTGATTATTAAACCGGTTTGCAGTTTGTTTTCCTAACCATGTATTGTCAGAAGTTAAGACAATAAAGCAACGAAAATTATTCTCATAAGCCAGGGCTAAGGTAGCAATAGTCGTATTGGTTTTACCACTTTGAACTCGACCGTAAATTAGTCCTGTTGTGCCATTCGGAATAGGGTCATTTCCTTTATAAGGTTGATTTACTAAGGCTGTACTATCTTTTCCAACATCACCATCACCAAAAGTTTCTGAATAAACTTTGACACAGTTTTGAACAATTTCAATAGCAGTTTCTTTAAGCTTATTAGATTCGTCTTCTCCAATTTGTTTTTCTAGTCTCTTAATTAATTTGTCAATACAAGAACCATGTATTGTGATAGAAGTATTTGTCATAATTTACCTTAAGCTGATAACACTACATCTGGCCAATTATTTTGGGGTATTGTACGTTCTAAAGGTACTCTTCCTGTACCTTTAACATAGTAACTACCTCTTGATTCTCTTTTTATGGAAACACGCTGATTTGCTAAACCCTCGCTAGGATCAATAATTGACGATAATTGTTCTTCTGATAAACAACAAATGCCATCCCGATGACAAATCAATGCTATAAAAAGTTTGATATTAGGATAGATTTGATGAAAACTTGCTAGTGCTATTTCTTCCTGGTGACTGAAACTAAATGACCAAGAAGAAGTGGGTTTTCTCGATATTTTAAATAGAATAGCAGACTCTTTATTTGTGCTTTTTATAAGATACAAAGATGAATGGATAGAAGATAAATAGCTTATAGATATATAGGAAGTTTCTTTGAGGAGTCGAATAAAAGCTGCACCATGCAAAAATTCTAAATCATTGATACTCATGGAACTATGGTCTAAAACTATATATCTTGTTACAGATTATACCATGAAAGTTATGTATTGTTATATTGAAAAAAGATAAAGCGATACCTTCGGTAAGCTCCGCTAACGCCGCATCCATTAAACTTTCTAATCGCCTTCATACCAATCATGATAAATTTATGTAACAAAAAAAGCGATCGCCTTTTCACACAGCCAAGAGGCGATCGCTTGATTAAACTATGTAAACAGACATCTTGACAGTTATTAACTGCTTACACATCCTGTTCGCTTAACTCACGAGTGATGTGGTCAAATGGCTCATCCACAAAAGCAGTGCTGCTAACACCCGCAGCTGCTACTTGTTCTTTCACCAAATCCTTAAGAATTTGCACACCGCGAACTGTCGGAGCAATAGGTACACTCAGCGAATTGTAGGTTTCCCGTAGACCTTGCAACACACGCTCATCTAAAACGTTGGTATTACCAGCAACCAGCGCGTATGTAGCGTAGCGCAGGTAGTAGTCCATATCTCGCAAACAAGCTGCATAACGACGAGTTGTATAAGCGTTACCACCAGGACGAATTAACTCTGGTAGTTCTTCAAACAACTTAGCACCAGCTTGCTTCACAAGTGCCGCCGCATTCGAGTTAATTGCAGCCGCAGCTTGTACGCGAGCTGTGCCACTCTCAAAATAAGATTTCAAGCTGTCGATCGCGTTCCGGTCAAAATAACGACCAGTTACGTCATAATTCTTAATTAAGGTTGTTACTGCGTCACGCATTCCTTCTTCTCCCAATCGTTGCTATCGTGGTTTGATATTTATTTGGCCGCACTTACGCACCAGTAAATTTTTGTGCTATCTAGATATAGATTTGGCACAAAAACCATCTATCTATTATTTAAGGATTCTATGTCAAAGTTGACCCCTCTGAGATGAACTTTCCCCCTTTTGTGCAGATGTCGAAAGAAAGGTTAATATTACCTGTAATCCAGATGATCTGTAACAACTACTACAAAACTCTCTAATGTAGAGAATCTACGATATTTCAGGTGTGTCACAACTTTGTTCCGCTCAGTAGGGTTAGGATGCTTTGGCAGATTCTGGTTTGACGTTAAGAAATTGGCAGAGAAGGAGTAACGAATGACAACCCCACAAGAAGTCTTGAAAATGATTCAAGACGAAAACATCCAGATGATTGATTTGAAATTCGTCGATACACTCGGCACTTGGCAGCATTTGACGATGTTCCAAGACCAGATTGACGAAACTTCATTCTCTGATGGTGTACCCTTCGACGGTTCCAGCATTCGGGGTTGGAAAGGCATCGAAGAATCAGACATGACAATGGTGCTAGATCCTAACACCGCTTGGATCGACCCATTCATGGCAGAGCCAACATTAAGTATTATTTGTAGCATCAAAGAACCTCGTACTGGCGAATGGTATAACCGTTGCCCACGGGTTATTGCTCAAAAAGCAGTAGACTACTTAGTTTCTAGTGGTCTTGGTGACACCGCTTTCTTTGGACCTGAAGCTGAATTCTTCATCTTTGATGATGTCCGCTATGACCAAACTGCCAACGAGGGATACTACCACGTAGATTCAATAGAAGGCCGTTGGAATTTCGGTAGAAAAGAAAGCCCCAACCTCGGTTACAAAACCCGCTTCAAAGAAGGTTACTTCCCAGTTGCGCCAACAGATACTTTCCAAGATATGCGGACAGAAATGCTGTTGACGATGGCAAAACTAGGTGTGCCTATTGAAAAGCATCACCACGAAGTAGCGACCGGCGGTCAGTGTGAATTGGGCTTCCGCTTTGGTAAATTAATCGAAGCGGCTGACTGGTTAATGATCTACAAATACGTGATCAAAAACGTAGCTAACAAATACGGCAGAACCGTTACCTTCATGCCCAAACCTGTGTTTGGTGATAACGGTTCTGGGATGCACACGCACCAGTCGATTTGGAAAGATGGTAAACCTCTGTTTGCCGGCGACAAGTATGCTGGTTTGAGTGACATGGCACTGTACTACATTGGTGGTATTCTCAAACACGCACCAGCATTGTTGGCAATCACCAACCCTTCCACCAACTCCTACAAACGTCTAGTACCTGGTTATGAAGCACCTGTAAACTTGGCTTACTCCCAAGGTAATCGTTCTGCTTCTGTGCGTATTCCTCTCTCTGGTACTAACCCCAAAGCCAAGCGTTTAGAGTTCCGTTGTCCAGACGCTACCTCTAACCCTTACTTGGCATTTGCAGCCATGCTGTGCGCTGGTATCGATGGGATCAAGAACAAAATCCATCCCGGTGAACCTTTAGACAAAAATATCTATGAACTCTCTCCAGAAGAACTGGCGAAAGTTCCTTCTACACCCGGTTCTTTAGAATTGGCATTGGAAGCACTGGAAAATGACCACGCTTTCTTAACAGAATCAGGCGTATTCACTGAAGACTTTATCCAAAACTGGATTGATTACAAGCTAGCTAACGAAGTTAAGCAGTTACAATTGCGTCCTCATCCTTATGAGTTCTATCTTTATTACGACGCTTAATTAATACCTGTTTGCAATTATATCCAAACGTGTAAATTTTGCCACCCTATAGGGTGGCTTTTTTGCGCAACAAAGCTAGGATTTGATAACTCCTCGGAGCAAAAATTTAATTTTTTGTTTTAGTGAAATGTACTTTTTTTTGAACACCGCTAGATTTTGTTGTCTTTGTTTTTTAGCTAATTGTTCAACACCCCAACTTGACCAGATTTTACTATCCAAATATTCAAAAAATAAATGTTTTTCTGGATGATTACAGTTATCATGCCACGGTTTTTCATGGGAAGAAAAATGAATAATAAAAGGATGATTAACTAGGTTATTATATTCTTCTTCACTATATGGACTATCTTGCCAAGATTGATATCTAAACAGGTACGGCATCTGATTCCACCTAGAATCAATAGTTTCCCATTGCCCTGCTAAAATTGCATTCATAGCATCTTGGTCATGCCAACGTATATAATTTTTATATTTATCTAAATACTCAAATATTTTTTGACTTGTCGCCTCTTTTCTCCATTTTTTAAGATTCATGACAAGCACACCAGAATTAAAGTATTTGCAGTCTGGAGAAATACCCAATTCTTGATAATTAATCAGTCCTCTAGGAGATGAGACATAGGGCGCACCCATATCTGGGACTGCCAAAAGATAGTTGTCACAAATATCGATATTCCATAGTTCTTGCAAACTAGTTCTGACAATTACGTCGCTATCAATGTAAATAGCTTTGTTAATTTCTGGGGGTAAAAGTTCTGGAATTAAAATTCGATAATAAGCAGCGATAGTAATTGCAGAAGATGTTTGTAAGTTTTTGAATTTTGATTTTTTTACTTTCAGCCAGGTAATACTAACTTGCTCTGATTGAAGATTTTGGATAATTCTATTTTTATTAACTCTACTAATACCACCATCAATAATATATAAAGCTAAATGCTGTTCACTAGTAAGATGGGCAACAACGGAACGAGTCGTTGCAGCTAAAGGCATGGAGAAGTTATCATCGGCAGCACAAACTAGACAAATTGAGTTATCCATAAATTCTCAATCTAAAACATACACTCCACAGCTAAGTAAGAATATAAATGGTATTTGTTCGTAAAACACCATTATTCTTAGGCATCAGAGGTTATTGACTACTATCGCATAATCTCCAACTAGTAACATCAGTTATGTTCACTAAGTTGAGAACGAGATTGCGTAATTTGTACTTTAGCCTCAGTTTTTTGCTTTTCTGGGGTGTATGTCATTACATCAGGGAAAATAGATTATGGTAGAAATTGTTTCCCCTGCTACTAAAAATAGACCTCTTCCAAAAGTCCGAAAATGAGATGTGTCATTCTGAACGAAAAGTATAATCGTTGAGATGTTTCGCTTTGCTCAACATGACAGCTTCAGCATTTATGTAAGAGGTCTAATGATCAATATCTAGCTCATCGTCGCATTACTGCGCCCGTAAATCACTCGTGTAGTCGGGTCAATCTTGCCTTGAATAGGATTCCAATAGTGGGATGCTTCTTCTGTAGGAATACCCATTTCTTGTGCTGCACGCATCAGCATTGATTGTTGACGATTCTTAACTTGCTGATATTGACGCACCATAATCGCACGAGATTTTTCTTGAATAGACATAACACAGCCTCCCTATCGATTTAAAAATATTGGATTAATTTGTTAGTTCTCTATAAATTAATTTAGCAAAAATTCTGTAACATAAACTACCAAATAGCATTTACGTTGTAAATCTTAATATTTCCACAATTTTTATTGACTGTGATTTCATGGGTAGTTGGATAAAACCAGCGTGGAGTAAGCTAATCTCTTGCAATACTCTTTTTGCTGACTATTTACTCTTAAATGCTTACGGGAATACCTATTTCTAGCAATTTTCCCGCCAATAAGTCTGATTTATTCTACAAATAAGTAGATTGTGAATGTAAGCACTTGCTTTATGATGCTGATAGCCTATTTTTATATTTAATCGAATTAAATAGGAAAGCGGTCTAGTACAGCGCGGCGTAAATAGCGCAAAGTTGAGCCACTGCGTTGCCGGGGTTAGCCCGGTTGTAGCAAGTGGCGTGGCGGTGTCGGTTTCCGTCCCGCCAAACTTTGTAAGAGAAAGCTACCATTTTAAACAAGTAAAAGCCTTGAGATACCAACCTTTTGACTTTTGACTTACCCTCCGTGTTCGCTCTTCTCCACGTTTCCTTCTCTTTAGAGACGCTACCGCGTTCGCGGAGCGTGTCGTAGACGGAGGCTGCGCCAAAGCGTTCTCGTAGAGTAGCCGCTTTCGCTATGACTTCCGCCTTGCGGTAAGTTCCCGTCTAGTTTTTCCCAAGTCCGAAACTTTCTAGGACAGTGTAAATAGTGGTGTTTTTTAATGAAAAAGATACTGAAATACCTGAGTTTAGGGCTATTATCTACATTTTTAACCGCAACCCCTGGATTCGGTGCTGAACGCATCAGTTTTTTTTACCCTATCTTTGGAGAATTGTCCTTACCTGTTGATTCTTTAGAAACTTTCGCGAAGGAAGGCAGAATAGACGATGATTTCAAATTCTATGCCCAGCGTGCCACACCTGAACAATTAGCTCAACTGCGGGAACTACTTCAGATACGTTTTAATGTCACTCCAACTCTCGTATCTCAAGTTACTTACTCACCAGTTGGAGAAGAGGTGTTGCAAAGGCTAGGAGAATTACTTTTAACTGATTCTCGCAGAAATGGCTTTTATGCTTTGCGTGCTGCTTTAATTTTGTCGGCTGCTTCTCCAGATGGCTTATCGCTTGTTAATGTGCTGCGGAAGTTTCCTAGCAAGAGTATGCGGCTTAATTATACAGAGGGGGTGAAGATAGTCGATCAATTGTCACAATTACTCAAAACTAGAGATAAGGTTGTATCTTTTCTACAAAAGGAAGCTCTAACGCAGTCTCTTACTTCCCAAACGGATTTTTCGCAGTTACCAGATTTAAGAAAGCCTGGAAAATTTCGTTGGCAAGCAACCAGGTTTAATTTAAATGATGAAACACGAAACCGCCTCCTTCCTCTGGATTTATACTTACCTACAACTAGCCAAGAGAATGCTACTCAGCCACCTTTTCCTCTAATTGTTATTTCTCATGGTGTCGCTTCAGACCGCTACACTTTTGCTTACCTAGCTCAACATTTAGCATCTTACGGTTTTGCTGTCGCCGTTCTAGAACATCCCGGTAGTAACGCTAGACGTTTTCAGCAATACTTTGCAGGTTTGGCAGAACCACCAGAACCAAGAGAATTTCTGGATAGACCTCTAGATGTCAAGTTTTTGTTAGATGAACTCCAACTTATGGAAAAGTCTGATCCCAAGCTGAAGGGAAAACTTAACTTTGAGCAAATAGGGGCAATTGGTCAATCTTTTGGAGGTTACACTGTTTTAGCCTTAGCAGGGGCTGAGATAAACTTTGACCAACTCAAGCAAAATTGTCTACCTGATAATTCAAATTTGAATTTATCACTGATTTTGCAGTGTCAAGCAACTCAGTTGTTCCTAGAAAAAGATGAGTTGCAAGATAATCGGATCAAGGTCATCATTTCGATTAATCCTATTAATAGTGCTATTTTCGGTGAAAGTGGTATTAGTCAAATAAAAGTTCCTGTCATGCTCATGGCAGGTAGCCAAGATATTTTTGCTCCTCCTTTACCAGAACAGATTCGCCCCTTTACTTGGTTACCCAATCCCAATAAATACTTAGTTTTAATAGAAAATGCTACCCATTTCTCCTTTATAGGAGAATCTCCTAATGAAAGTAATGTTTTACCTGTCCCAACCGGATTGTTAGGCCCTGAGCGTACTGTTGCTTATTCCTATCTCAATGCTTTAAGTGTGGCTTTTTTAGAAGCAAATCTACTCAATCGTCCTGAATCCCGTGTCTATTTGCAGCCTTCCTATGCCCAATATATTAGCCAACCTCCTCTTAATCTCAGTCTTTTACAGTCGTTAACTACAGAGGAGTTAAATCAAGCTGTGAATAGGTGACAGGTGACAGGCGACAGGTGACAGGTGACAGGTGACAGGTGATAGGTGACAGGTGACAGGTGACAGGTGACAGGTGACAGGTGA
>NZ_CAWUDL010000081.1:0-28677 GCF_963920945.1 Anabaena sp. CCY 9402-a | reverse complement strand
TGAGTGCTGAGTTGTGAGTGCTGAGTTGTGAGTGCTGAGTGCTGAGTGCTGAGTGCTGAGTGCTGTTAGCGGTAGCGGGGCGTTTAGCCCGTGCTGAGTGCTGAGTGTTGAGTGCTGTTAGCGGTAGCGGGGCGTTTAGCCCGTGCTGAGTTGTGAGTGCTGAGTGAGGAGTTGTGTTAGCGGTAGCGCGGCGTTTAGCCGGTGCTGAGTGAGGAGTGCTGGGTAAGGAGTAAGGAGTGAAGTTTCTACTCAGGACTCAGGACTGGGAACTCAGCACTCTCAAGTTAACAAGCGGACTTGTGAGCCTTCTTGTGTCTTATTCACCTCAATTCTGGCTTGGAAGGCTTCTTTAAGGTGGGGCATATGGGTGACTGTGAGGATGCAGGCGAAATCGTTGGCGATCGCATTAATGGAGGCAATCAGGCGATCGCATCCTTCTGCATCCTGTGTGCCGAAACCTTCATCGATAATCAATAACTGTAAGGCTGCTCCGGCTCTTTGTGCTAATAATTTCGCCAAGGCTAACCGAATTGCAAAGTTAATTCTAAATGCCTCTCCACCAGAGTAAGTCTCATAGGCGCGTGTGCCTCTAGCATCGGCGATTAAAATATCTAAGGTGTCAATTAATTTGGCGTTTTTCTTCGTAGATTTACCGCTTCTTCCGGCTTTTTGTGTGATAAATTGTACGTGCAGTTGATTAGCACTCAGCCGTGACAATAGTTGATTTGTCTCTGCTTCTAGTTGAGGTAACACATTCTCAATCATTAAAGCTTGGATGCCATTTTTACCAAATGCCTGCGCTAATTCCTGATACACCCGATATTGTTGTTTAGAAGTTTGCAGTTGTTGCTGTTGTTCTTCATACTGTGTATGCAGAGTTTCCAGTTGCAGAGCTAACTGTTCTAAACGCCCCAATTGGGTGATACATTCATCAAGTTGCCTTCTGCGGGTTGCTATTTGCTGCTCTAAAGCTTGAATCTGTTCAATAGGATTGGCAGATGTAGCTAACTGCTGCTCAATACTGTTAATTTGGCTAACAAGTTGTTGTCTCTCTTGCAACCTGGTATTTCTGGATGTCTCTAAATCTTGTAATCTCGCCTGGAGTTGGGGATACTGTTGCTGGGCTGACAACAATTGTTGATGGCGCAATTGCCACGATTGGGCTTGACGTAGGGCGGTGCGGATCTGGTTGTGCTGTTCTGAACTATAGGCAAGTTCGTTAATTTGACTCTCAATCGCAGCGATTTGCTTGGCACATTCAGAATCAATTTGTTCTTGCTGGATTCTGGTTTGTAATTGAGCAATTTGAGCTTGTAATTCTGGTTTACGGGCTGCTAATTGGGCTTGACGTTTAGCAGCATCTTTCATTTGTCCTTGTTTAATTTCTGCCCATCGCCATCTTTCTACTTCGCTACGAGCTAGAGCATGGTCTTGCTCATTGTAATTGAGTTGTTGGAGATATTGTTCTAGCTGCCTGAGTTCGGCTTGCTGAGTGGGCGCATAATCACCAGCTTGCAGCGATCGCTCTAGGTGTTGTTTTTCGGCGGCTAGTTGCTGTAAATGCTGTTCGGCATCGCTGGTTGATTGCAACTGTGCGGCTAATTGTCCTCTTTGCTCCCGTAAGCCATCATAAGCATTCAATTTCTGGAATATTTCCTTATATTCTTGCCTCAGCAATTGAATTTCTCTATCGGAAACCGCCATTTGTTCCCGGAATACCCACAATTGCCCCTCTGTTTCTTTATACTCATCCTTAGTTTTATCTACAACGCGATTCCAGTGATGCTCATCTAAGGGGCGTTCGCACAATGGACAAATAGCATCGGGAGTGCGGAGCATTTGCAATTTTTGTTCTAATTCTCCCAATAATCTTTCATATTCTCGATGTTGCGCCTGTAGACGTTCGATAAAGTGCCGTCTTTCTTGCCCTTTCTCCTGGACTCGTTGCAGATAAACCCGATCTTTATCCATTTGATCAATCTGCATCGCCACTTCCATGACTGCTTGTTGCAGTTGGGGTTGGCGTTGAGAAGAGCGTTGCAGTTGATTTTCTGTGACTTGTAGCTGTTCTAGTCTGGCTACTAACCCAGCATGAACGCGATCTAAATGACTTTGTAAATTTTGTCGCTGCTGCAATAAAGGCGAGACTTGCATTTGCAGTTCATCTAAATGGGTAAGATGGCGACGTGCGGCGGCTAGTTGGGCTAATGCTGTTTCAATTTCCCCTGATTTAGCGAGGGTTTGCTGAATTTCTTGCTCTTGCTGTTGTAAGGCGGCTAGTTGTCCTTGGACTTGTTGCAGTTGACGTTCTAACTGATGAATTTGTTTAGTGAGTTGTTGCTGCTTTTGTTGACGTAGGGCAGTTGCACGGGTATATTCGTCAAATTTGATGGCGAAGGCTTCTTCTTGAGATTGCAGATTTTGATAATGGGTGAAGCCATTTTTAATCTCAGTTTCCTGGTTGATGAGTGCGGCTAACTGGGTAATTTGACTGTTAATAGATGACTGCTCTTGTTGTAGGCGATCGCAATCTTGAGTTAAATTCTGATATTGCTGCTTGACAAAATTTAGCTGTTGTTCCCAATTTATGCGTTGGTGTTGGACAACTTGCAAACTTTGTAATTGAATATTATCAAAAGCTTGTACTTGTTGTAATTGGTTAATTTCAGCTTCTAATTCTGCCTTTTTAGTTTGAGTTGTATGACGTTGCTGTAGTTGAGTTTTAATTGACTCTAAAGAACGCTCTAATTCCTCAGCCCTAGCTTTAAACTGACGAGATGAGTCTTTGGCTCGTTCTTCTAATTCATCATACTGATTCAGTTTTAACAACTCCGCTAAAATCTCTTTGCGTTCACTCGGACGCTTGAGCATGAATTCATCTGCACGTCCTTGACGCAGATAGGCAGAGTTAATAAAAGTATCATAATCGAGCTTAATGTATTCTAAAATTAAATCCTGTGTTGCCCTTATTCCTTTACCAGTCAAGGCACGAAACCCAGAGGGTGTCTCAATTTGAAACTCTAGACCCCCAGCCGCGCCTCTAACTCGGCTACGGATGATGCGATATTTTTGTTGATTAGTTTGAAAAGTAAAATCAACTCTAACTTCCTTTGCACCAGAATGAATTACATCATCTTCAGCAGCAGCACGGCTTTCACCCCAAATTGCCCATGTCATTGCTTCGAGAAGAGATGATTTACCTGCTCCATTAGAACCACAAATACAAGCCGTATGCAAACCACGAAAATCTAAAGTTGCATCACGGTAACTAAGAAAATTTTTGAGGATAAGTTGTACTGGGATCATTCAGGCTATATCGCCACATTTACAGATTATTAGCTAGCAGTACAGATGCACTCTTTGATAGTTTATCTAGGTGTTTATCAGGTTTCTAGTTTAAGTGTCCGCAATTTTACGAAAATTAACAATAGTTATGCGGGAATTTTGCTGGAAAGGCGATCGCCGCGATTCGCTATTCTAGAAAAGTAAATCATTCCCTGATTGCATAATGGTTGCTTTACCCGATAACATTTTGATGAGCGCAGAAGAATATCTGATTTGGGAACTCACCCAAGAACAACGCTACGAATATTGGGATGGTGAAGTTGTAGCGATGACTGGTGGAACACGCAACCATAATCGGGTTTCTGGAAACTTCTTCAAATTCTTAGATGATGCCCTCGCAGATCGCGCCTGTGAAGTATACATTGTAGATGTGAAAGTGCAGGTAGAACCGGGTCAAAAGTATTTTTATCCTGATGTCGTAGTGACTTGCGACGATCGCGATCGCGAACCACAATTGGTACAATTTCCCTGCTTAATTATCGAAGTGCTATCACCTTCAACAGAAGCAGCCGATCGGGGGAAAAAGTTTGCCGCATATCGTCAATCTCCAACCTTGCAAGAATATGTCTTAGTACAAGTGGCTCAACCGATTGTGGAAGTATTTCGGCGCAATGAACTGGGGAAATGGGTACTGTCGGAGTATAATTTGGACGACAGATTGTTACTGGAATCAGTGAATGTAGAAATAGCGATCGCCTCTTTGTACCGACAGGTTCAGTTTGAAGCGGAAGAAACTGAAAATCAATAGATAATAGCATTTCTAAACATCAGCTGATAGATATCTACTGGGTTACTAATTTCAACACCCAGTCTTTTAAAACTTTTGGGGAAGCAAGCTACGCATAGCGTCTGCAACAGGATAGGCGACTGTTGCAGACGCTACGCGACTTGTAAATACTACCTTCCAAACTTCTCCCCTGTGAAGCTATTTAGAAATTGGCGAAGGCAAATCTTAGATATTTACCTAATTATCTTGACATTACCGAATTATTTTTATGCTCTGGAGGATCAGCTTGCTAATGATAATTTATCGTTATTAACGCCATTCAAGATATCTTCGTAAGTGTCAAAAATCTCAAATACTGAGTCTAATTGTGTCAGTTCTAAAATTAGCCGTACAGGGGTTTGTACGTTACACAAAACTAAGCGACAACTATTTTGTCTTGCTGATGTGATGGCTTTCACTAATGAAACTAACCCAGAACTGTCCATAAAATCTACTGCTGCTAGATCAATTACCCAGAGTTGATGGGGTTGAGGAACGATTTCAGCAATCTTTTCACTCAAAGCCTTACCATCCTGTAAGTCTATACTTCCTTGGGGCTTAAACAAAACCACTTGCAATTCTTGTGTGAGAGTCATAAATTTAACCAAGTAGTTGAAACACTTAAAAAAGCAGGAAGAGGAAATTCATACTGGTGATTTGTCACTTGTAAAATCATGTCCACATCTACTAAAATTAGTAATTGGCAATCATTAAAAGTTGACGCGATCGCTTCAGTATTTATTCCGTATAATTTATTTTAACATTCCTCAATATAGGCACAAACGCCTAATGATTTCCGTATCAATCGTATCTTTTACAGAAATTTCATATTTCTCCGAGGTTTTTATAAATTTTTTATAATAAGTTATTGATTTATTTGAGTTTATATGTATTTATGCTATTAACTGATTGATATTTGATTGTCAATCGTAAATTACTGATGAATAATATAGATTTAAATTTAATATATTGATGTAATACCTTGATTGACACCCCACCTATAAACAAGCAAAGATGTATGTAAAGTAAAAAATTGTAAAGGCGGCGGTGCGGGATGTCTCTTGAGTTGATTTCACTTGAAAACATCCAGGAGTTTGCCCATCATTACGGTTACTGGGCTATTTTTTTGGGAATATTGCTAGAAAACTTGGGCATTCCTCTTCCCGGCGAAACCGTAACCTTAGTGGGTGGCTTTCTAGCTGGTAGTAATGAATTGAATTACTGGATAGTTCTTGGTATTGCCGTGAGTGGTGCTTTCATTGGTGGAATTTGCGGCTACTGGATTGGTAGACTAGGCGGCTGGTCTTTTTTACTACAAGTAGGTAAGATATTTCGGATTAGTGAAGTGCGATTGTTGAATATTAAAGAGCAATTTAGCCAAAACGCAGCGAAAGCTGTATTTTTTGGCCGCTTTTTTGCCCTATTACGCATCTTTGCTGCACCACTAGCTGGTATAGCTGAGATGCCTTTCCGAACATTTTTGGTATACAACATTTTAGGAGCAACCGCTTGGGCTAGTTTAATGGTGACGTTAGCCTTTTTTGCAGGTAAGATTGTTTCCCTGGAACAATTGGTAGCTTGGGTTAGTCAGTTTGCAATTTTAGCTTTACTCATACTTGCAGCTTTGATTCTTATCCCTCTGTGGTTGGAATCTCGTCAAGTTAAACAAGCCGCAGAAGATTAGAAAAAATTGACCTCTCCCCGCCATAAATGGACGGGGATTCTAAGCTGTAACTACGGGGAGGGCTAAAGCCACTCCCCTAGGTTTTTTATTTTTTCCTTTATCTAGTTTTCTGCGCCCAAATACGAGTAGGTAGTCCCCATACGTAAATGAAGCCTTCAGCCGCTTTATGGTCAAACTGATCTTCAGATCCATAGGTTGCTAAGTCCGGAGTATAAAGTGAATTATCACTCCATCGCCCAACTATCGTTGCATTACCTTTAAAGAGTTTCAAGCGGACAGTTCCAGATACTTGTTCTTGTGTCTTTTGAATAAACGCATCTAAAGCACCTTTCAGTGGACTGTACCACAAGCCGTTGTAAACTATTTGGCTATAGGTTTCTTCAATTCCCCGTTTGTAATGGCTCACATCTGCGGTTAAGGTCAAGCTTTCTAAATCTCTGTGGGCTTGAATTAGCACTAACATCGCTGGGGATTCATAGATTTCTCGTGATTTGATCCCCACCAAGCGGTTTTCAATCATGTCAATGCGCCCGACACCATGATTTCCCACTACTTGATTCAGTTCTTGCATCATCTCTACAGGGTTTTTAGTTACACCATTGAGAGTGGTGGGAAGACCTTGAGTAAATCCAATCTCTAAATATTCTGGCTCATTGGGGGTATTAGCGATCGCCTTGGTCATTTCATAAATTTCTTCTGGTGGCTCAAATCGGGGATCTTCCAACACACCAGCTTCAACGCTACGACCAAGCAAATTCTTGTCAATACTATAAGGAGAAGACTTTTTCACTGGGGCTGGAATCCCAAATTGTTCACCGTAGGCGATAGTTTCTTCTCGGCTCATCCCCCATTCCCGCGCCGGTGCGAGAATCTTCAAGTTGGGATTTAATGCAGCACAGGAGACATCAAAGCGTACCTGATCGTTTCCTTTACCAGTACAACCATGTGCGATCGCATCAGCACCATATTTTTGTGCAGCTTCGACCAGTATCTTAGCAATTAATGGACGAGCCAGGGCAGTTCCTAGGGGATAGCGATTTTCATAAAGGGCGTTAGCTTGAATTGCCGGAAAAGCATAGTCTTTGATAAAGCTATCTTTCACATCCGCCACGAGGGATTCACTTGCACCCGATTTTAGTGCTTTTTCTCGAACTGGTTCTAATTCATCTCCCTGACCTAAATCTGCTGCTAACGTAATCACCTCTTCTACGCCCCACTCTTTTTTGAGGTAGGGAATGCAAACGGAGGTATCGACTCCACCAGAATATGCTAGAACAACCTTTTTGGCACGACCCATTTGTTTCTCCACTTAGGAAAACACCATAATTAATGAGTCATTATTATATCTAACTACATCATGTATATTTTCTTAATGCAACAAACAAACTTTTTGTGATGTAGGGGTCTAAGGGTTTAGGGGTATAGTATTCAATTTAGAGATTGTCTTCAAAAGAAATTTGAGAGCTTTAAGTGTCGGGGTGTATTGTAGGTGTTTAAGGCTCAAAACAGTTCAGTGAAACACTGACGTTCTAAATAATTTACAAGGTATGTTTGTATCGTTATTTGCGTTAGTGCAGTGCGATGATTGAGGTAATTTTGGATGTCATCTGGGAATACTTGGGAACGTTCGTCAGTCTAGAATAAAAGTGCAGTCAAGCGAGCTTGTAAAATGCCTTCCCCGTTTCCCGGTATGGACCCTTATCTTGAAGGCTACCTGTGGAGTGACGTACACAACGCCCTTGCTAGTAAAATTCGTACCTTCCTCGTCCCACAGTTGCGTCCCAAATATGCTGCACGGCTGGAAGTATATGTTGTGGAAGATATTTCTCCTGCAAGTGAAATTGGTATTTTGTACCCAGATGTCGAGGTATTGCAGATAAAACAACGCCGCGATATAACTCCAACTACCCCCACATCAAATATTGCCACAACCCCCGCACCACTGACGCTTCCAGTTATCCAACCTGTTGAAGTCCGCATTCCTACAGTCGAAATTCGGGATACAGCCAACAATGTACTTATAAGCTGTATCGAAATCCTTTCCCCCGTAAACAAACGCGAACCAGGTTTAGCCGACTACCGTAAGAAACGCCAGCGTTTATATAATGCCAACGTCCATCTAATTGAAATAGACTTGCTGCGTCGGGGAAATCGACCATTTAACCATCCCCGCCTTCCAGATGTTCCCTACTTAATTACCTTAACGCGGGCTGGGTCTGGAGTAATCGAGGTGTGGCCTGTGACCTTACAAGATACTCTCCCAACGATACCTGTTCCCCTCTGTGAAGGCGAAAGAGATGCTGTACTGGAGTTGCAAGCAGTGCTGAATGCTATCTATGACGAAGCTGGGTATGATTTATCGATAGACTACACCCAACCTCCACCACCACCAGCATTGAGTGATGCGGATATCGATTGGATGTATACGTTTCGATCAATCTGATCACCTATGATATAGTTGGTCATTTTCATACATGGTGGTGAAATTTTTCATCGGGACTGCTCTGCGGTAACGCTTCCGCGTCACTTGCTTCCCTAAAAGGGTACTGCGGCTTTCAATCCAACCCCAACTGCTTCTTCAACGCCAAAGGTACATTCAGGGCAGTTCCTAAACCCCGAACGCCTTCCCATTGCTGCTTTTCACCCCAGTTTGTAGCTTCTAAGTTGGCTTCAGTTACATCTGTATCATCAAGAATGGTGTAGCTAAGATTAGCTTCCGTTAAGTCTGCACCATTAAGCATTGCACCACTAAGATTACTACCACTCAAATTGGCATTATTGAGGTTAGCAAAACTCAGGTCAGTACCCAATAGTACCGCATCACTAAGGTCTGCACCACTCAAATCAGCTTCGCTCAGAATACTACCACTCAAATCAGCATCGTTGAGAACTACCCGACTCAGGTCAACACCACTCAGGTCTGCACCTAAAAACATTGCACCGTTGAGTTGAGCATCGTTAAGTTTAGCCCCGTTGAGTTTGGCATAACTGAGGTCTGCGGCCATGAGACTGGCTGCACTCAAGTTAGTGCTGAACAGAATTGTGTCACTGAGGTTCGTACCATTCAAAACTGCACCAGATAAATCAGCACCAGATAAATCAGCGCGACAAAGGTCAGCGTGGTTGAGGTTAACATTTTTGAGGTTAGCATCGCTGAGATTTGCACCGAAAAGAACGGCGTTGGCTAGGTTGGCACTGATAAGTTCAGCATCTCTGAGGTTAGCACCACTCAGGTTAGCGTGAGATAGTTCAGCATTATTGATCTGGCAACTGCTGAGGTCAGCACGGCTTAATTCGGTACGATCAAGGTTAGCACTTGTAAGGTTAGCACCTGTGAGGTTCGCACTGCTGAGGTCTGCATTAATTAGGTTAGCACCTGTGAGGTTTGCGCCACTGAGGTTGGTATCACCTAGGTTTGCGCCTGCTAGGTTAGCATCTTGAAAGTTGGCACCAGTTAGGTTTGCATCACCCAAATATGCACCTGAGAGATTTGCGCCCCTAAAATTAACTCCTGTGAGATTGGCATCACCCAGGTATGCACCCCTAAAGTTAGCACCTTGGAGAAATTCCCCGACGATATTACTAAAGTTACCAATTTCAATGGCATCACTATAGTTAATCACCCGCAGCAGTTGGGATGTGAAAAAGCTGTCTGTATCTGGTTGACTGGAGGGATAAAAGTTGATGTGATGCCGTAGTTCCTCTTGCGTTTGAGCGTAAAAATGTAATTTCAGCAGTAAAATTAATACGTTTAATCCTGTATATATATCTACTTGTCTCAGCCCGATCGCCTGATTCTGTGCTATCGTCTCTATCAATTTTCGCTGAGGTAAGTTATCACCAGGTGGTGCGTCAATAAATTCTCCCCGACACCAACGTACATAAAAACCTTCTAAACGCTGAAAAAGTAGTAGTGGTTGCCAGCGATTTTCAGTGATGAGCAAATCCATCAACTTTTCCACTATTTCTGATGTCAATGCACCATTGCCTAATAAGTTGTAAATTTTTGCATAAAGTTGGCGATCGCTGACATTAAACTCGCTACCTTCCTCTGATTCTGTCCATAATTCTAAGTTTGTTTGTAACTGTTGCAATAAAATATCTTTTTGTAAATTATCTTGATGAAAGGATATCTTTTTATCTGCTTTCTGGAACTTTTTTCTGAGAGGTAAAAATGCTGTAGATTCCAAATGCTTCTTTATCGGTCTATCTTCTGACCTTGTGCCTTTTACGTAATTTTGTAAAAGTTTCCAAACCTGAGGTAATTGTGACATATTTGTATCCATTAATACTGATTATTTTTCAATATCAAGATTGTCTAGAAAAATTTATGTTTGAGATGGCTTTTTGAATTTCTCGATAAGCTTGTATAAAATATATCCAGCTAATTAAGTGTGGCAATTTATTAACCTAAACAGGTATTTTTCTCTTAGCAAAACTAAATTTTTAACCTGAAAATTAGGTCATTTTCTAGAAAAACTAGTCATTTTCAAGTATTTTGACTAAGATATGATATTTAGAATGGGCAGCTTTACGAAACTGTGATCAAAATAACACGTAATGTTTGCTACAGAGACTATTGTTAGGAAAAATACTACACCACAAGAAAACAACCAGATTAAAAATGATTGTTAAAAATGAACTGATTAGCTACTTGTGGCTAATTGGGTAGTTACAAGTATTGACAATAAGTAGAAATACTTTAATTAATAAAAATTAATTGATTATCCTGATCAAGGATTAACTAAATGAATACTTTGAGCTTTTATCTAATTTTGTTGCCTAGTTTGTTGTTCACCATCACAACAGCTAATGCCAAATCAATAACGCATAGTCCAGCGCGTCAAACATCGCATGATAGGCAAAAAACCAACATAGCGGGTAAGTTACAAGCGCAACTCAACCAACAAACTCATCTATATAAAAGTACCAAAATATCTGCGTCTATTCCTTCAAATATACACCCCCAAACCCAACTTACATCAAAAAAACTAGTTCCTGATACTCTCAAACTATCCCCTCAATCGTTGGTACAGATACCGGGGCAGGTATGGGTAATTGATCAACAGCAACAGGTAAAAAGCCAGTTGTTTTATTGGCTAGTTAAAGATACTAAACAATCATGGCAGCAACCATTATTAAAGGCTGGTAAACCTACAGATAAGTCAGCAAAGCAACCTGCGACAAGAACTAAGCCAGATAAAAAAGATGATTTAGAAGAATTTAGCGAAATCACCAAAGATACTGAAAAATTAGACGGGTTATTTACCTTATATCGCCATCAAGAAAAAAATAAAATTTATCTAGAAATCAAGCCAGAACAACTCAATAAAAACTACTTAGCTACTACCACACTAGAATCTGGTATTGGTGAAAAGGGAATTTATAGTGGGATGCCACTGCAAGATTTTTTGTTTTATTTTCAACGACTGGATAATAAATTAAATTTTGTGGTGCGTAATGTTAATTTTCGCACGCGTGAAGGCGATCCCCAAGCGCGATCGCGCACCAGGTCTTTTAGTGATTCCATTCTCTACTCCATAGCCATTAAAAGCATTCATCCCCAACGCAAAACTTTACTGATTGACTTAGGTGACTTACTACTAACAGACTTGGCAGGATTAGCTTTTAGTATAGGTATTGCTCCCAACACAGAAAAATCATATTTTGGTAACGCTAAAGCCTTTCCCCAAAACCTAGAAGTTGAATCGGTGTTGAACTTTTTCAGTAGTAGTGCTAAAGAAATTGAAATGCTAGGTTTAAGATCCATACCTGATAACCGTGCTTTTACCCTCCGGGTTCACTACAGTCTCTCACAATTACCAAACAATAATTATCGTCCCCGATTAGCTGACGAACGTGTTGGGTATTTTATTACTGCCTACCAAGATTTATCAAGCGACGATCGCGATGATACCTTTGTCCGCTACATTAATCGCTGGCATCTAGAAAAACAAAACCCCGAAGCACCCATATCTCGGCCTAAAAAACCGATTGTGTTCTGGATTGATAACGCCGTACCGTTAAAGTACCGCGATGCTGTTAAAGAAGGGGTGCTGATGTGGAATCAAGCCTTTTTCAAAGCCGGATTTAAGGATGCAATTGAAGTCCGGCAAATGCCAGATAATGCCACTTGGGATCCTGCTGATATCCGCTACAATACAATTCGCTGGATTAACACCGTGGATGGTTATTTTGCGATGGGGCCATCCCGTGTTAACCCATTAACAGGGGAAATCTTGGATGCAGATATCTTAGTAGATGCCAGCTTTGTTCGCTTCCTCAGAGGTCAATATGAACAGCTGATACAACCCAATCAAACCCCAACCCGTACTTCCTTATCAGAATTAATCCGCGATCGCCGTCTGTGTAACAATAATCTCACTACAACCAATAAAGACCAGGCAAATCATCTCTTGCAGCGATTATCCTTATTAGCAAGTAAATATGATGTTTGCTACGGCATAGAAGCAGCCAATCAATTTGCTTATGGTTCTTTGGCGATGTCACTCTTGGCAGATAAACCACCCAGCCAAGAACAAGTACAACAATACGTCCATGAATATTTACGTTTAATTATTGCTCATGAAGTTGGTCATACTCTTGGTTTACGTCATAACTTCCGGGGGAGCAATTTCCTAGCACCAGAAGAAATGAATAATCAAGAGATTACCAGTACCAAAGGTTTGACAACTTCGGTGATGGATTACATTCCACCCAATATTGCTCCCCAAGGGACAAAGCAGGGAGATTATTTCCCCAATATAGTTGGGCTTTATGATCAGTGGGCAATTCAGTATGGCTACACCCCAACTCAAGCCAGAACCCCCATCGCTGAAAAGCCAATACTGCAAGAAATTGCCAACCAATCTTATCAGCCTGAGTTGAGTTACGCCACCGATGAAGATGTATATAACCTTGATCCCACTGCCGATGCTTGGGACTATAGTAATAACGTACTAGTTTATTCCCAGGCGCAACTCAATAATTTACAGGTAATGTGGGAACGTCTCAATCAGCGTTACCCACTGGCGGGGGATAGCTACAGTGATGTCAGATACAGGTTCAATAGTATTATTAGTAACTACTTTGATAATATTTTTTACACTACAAAATACATTGGTGGGCAATCTTTTTATCGAATGCAGGCTAGAGAAATCTCATCTAGTCAGCCAGAGAATCAACCACAGCGATTACCATTTACACAAGTACCAGTAGAAAAACAAAGGCAAGCTTTAAAAACCCTGCAAAAGTATGTCTTTGCTGAAGATGCGTTGAATTTTCCCCCAGATTTACTGAATAAATTAGCACCTTCCAGGTGGCTGCATTGGGGCAAGTATCCCCAAGTTGGGCGTTTAGATTATCCCATCCATGACTTAACATTGCTATTGCAAAGTGCAGTATTAAGGGACTTACTTTCAGGTAGTCGTCTCTCACTCATGAAGGATATCGAAATCAAAAGCCCACCAGACAAAGCACTGACTTTACCAGAATTATTTGATACTTTGCAAACTGGCATTTGGACAGAGGTATTACAACCAAAGGATGGAAAGCTAAAAATCACGAGTTTCCGACGCGGTTTACAAAGGGAATATCTCGACATTTTGATTGGCATGGTATTACGCCGAGAATATGTCCCAGAAGATGCCCGCTCCCTTGCTTGGTATCAACTTAAGCAATTAAATGAAAAATTAGCCCAAATGAATACTAATGACGAATATACCAAAGCCCATTTACTAGAAACTCGCGATCGCATTGAAAAAGCCTTGAATGCCCCATTGCAAAGCAATTAAGATGGAAATTGGGCATTGGGCATTGAAAAACTAGACTTATTGCTCCCCTCTCTGCACCGGAGAGGGGTTGGGGGAGAGGTCAAAAACGTTAATTAACCAACACTATTTACCAATTTCTCCCCTTTCAACATCCGCACGGCGGCTTCTAGTAAAGCTTCTTCTAAGTAGGGTTTAGTAAAGTAGCCGCTAGCACCTAGCTGAATCGCCATTTGTCTATGCTTATCCGCACCCCGTGAGGTGAGCATAGCAATAGGTAGGTGGTTGAGATTCGAGTCTTTTTGAATGCGTGATAGCAATTCCAGACCGTCGCAACGGGGCATTTCAATATCACAGAAGACAATATCACAAGGCAATCCGGAACGGAGTTTGTCCCAAGCTTCCTGACCATCTCGCGCCTGTTCCACTCTATACCCGGCTTTATTAAAGGTGAGAGATAGCAATTCTCGGACTGTAATTGAGTCATCAACAATAAGTACAGTCGGATCAATCTTCTCAGGTAAAGGTTCTGGCAGACTGGGAGGAACGGCTTGTTGCCAAAGAGTATTGCCATTATGTTTGGACATCCTTCCTTGAAAGATGTCAATTAGCTCTAATACGTCAGCAATAGGCATGATGCGACCATCACCCAAGACTGTAGCACCAGCCACACCAATGGGTTTCGGTGCTGGACTTTCAAATTGCTTGATCACAATTTCCTGCTCACTCAACACTAGGTCAATCTGGAGAGCCAACAGGTTATTTCCCGATCGCAC
Source organism: Anabaena sp. CCY 9402-a (assembly GCF_963920945.1). NCBI lineage: Bacteria > Bacillati > Cyanobacteriota > Cyanophyceae > Nostocales > Nostocaceae > Anabaena > Anabaena sp. CCY 9402-a. The sequence continues at coordinate 14,337 of NZ_CAWUDL010000081.1, read as the reverse complement.
GACGACGACGGAAATCATATCATCATCTCTGTTACCGCCGTAAACACTACCGCGACTGAGTTGACGATTGAAGGTTAATAGTTCCTTGAGGGGACGGAATGGTAGGATTGTATCGCGCCAGTAAATAAATGATTGTCCATCGGCATTTTTTTGGATATTTTTGCTAGGAATATCTAGAGTATCCTCAACACCATCCATCGGGAAGGCAATCCTCGCTTTATCAGAAACACAACACAGAGCCTTACAAATACTTAAGGTGAGTGGCAAACGAATAGTAAAAGTTGTGCCTTTACCGAGAGTAGAGTCTGTATTGACTATGCCGCGAATCTCGCTAATTTCCGAGCGTACCACATCCATTCCGACACCACGACCAGAAATTTCATCGGCTTCATCCTTGGTACTAAACCCGGCTTGGAATAATAGGTCATAGATTTCCAGGCGGGAAATAGTTTTTGCCTGTGCTGGTGTGATTATGCCTCGCTTCACTGCTAAGGGTTTAATCTTTTCTGTATCAATACCAGCCCCGTCATCACCCACAGAAATCACAGTTTGATTACCTTGGTGGAAAGCGCGGATAGTAATAATTCCCACAGGTGCTTTACCCGCAGCTTGTCTGATATCTGGTGTTTCAATCCCATGAGCGATCGCATTGTTGAGCATATGCGTCAACGGGTCGGTGAGATGATCCAAAATCATCTTGTCAATTAAGGTATCACCACCTTCAATCATCAACTCAACTTGTTTACCACATTTGATGGCATTGTCCCGCACGCCGCGCCGCAAGCGATCAATTGTTTGGGAGAAGGGAACCATGCGAGCGCGTGTAAGTCCTTCTTGTAACTGAGTTGTTACCTGACGGAACTGTCGTGCTACTCTCTCGGTTTCTTCTGTCACAAAATCAATGTCACTAGCCGACTCACGTACTCTGACAATCAATTCAATCATTTCTTGAGAGAGTGTATGGAAGGGAGTAAAGCGATCCATTTCTAATTCGCTAAAACCCCGATCAGCATTGGAGTCATGAATGATTAAGGGAATTTCCCTAGTTTTGCGACTAGCTAACAAAGATGCTTCCAATAGCGATCGCTCATACAATTCTTGCATTCTCGCTCCCACATCTGAGAGCTGTTGCACCTGAACTAGTAAATTATCTAGGGACTGTCGCAACCTTTCGTGATCCTGCTCCAAGGTGTTGCGATTAACTACCAATTCACCCACCAAGTTATTCATATCGTCCAGCTGCTTGACTGGAACTTTCATTGTTTCTTCAAATTTCGCCTGACGACGAATAGAAGAACGTTGAAGTTTTGCTGTAGTCTGTTTTACTGATGTTGACTGAGATATAGTTTGATCGGCTTCTGCTAGCAATTTTTCTAGATCACTAAATTCATCTTTTAGGACTGGAAATGAAACTTGTTTGCTAGTAGTTGGGGTAAATTTTGGTGTAGCAGGTGTAATTACTGCTGGTTGCTTTTCCTCTAGTGTTGTTTGACTATTTTCCTCACCCAGCAATGCCTCTAGATCCGCAAAGTCATCTTCTTGTATAGAACTAACATCATTACTTGGTGATAATTCTAATTCTAGTAATGCTTCTAAATCAGCAAACTCATCTTGGCTATTGGTGTCTGTTTCTAGTGGTAATACAACAGTATTTGTGTCTTCAATATCTGCTGTGATTTCATTGAGTATTAACTCACAGCTAGTTTCTGAATTTTCATTAGTTAACTCGCTGCTAATACCTGTTAACTGAAACTCTATCGCCAACTCTCCAAAATCTAAGTCGCCAGTTTCTTCCAATATTGACTCTAACGACTGCTCACTCAATTCCAGGCGATCGCTCTCCCCAAAGTCTAAGTCCCCAGTTTCCTCAGATATCGACTCTAACGACTGCTCACTCAATTCCAGGCGATCGCTCTTTGTGAAGTCTTGAATAGTCGTCTGTGTCAACTCCCCAAAATCTAAGTCGCCAGTTTCCTCAGATATTGACTCTAACGACTGCTCACCCAATTCCAGGCGATCGCTCTCTCCAAAATGTAAGTCGCCAGTTTCTTCCAATATTGACTCTAGCGACTGCTCACCCAATTCCAGGCGATCGCTCTGTGCAAAGTCTTGAATAGTTGTCTGTGTCAACTCCCCAAAATCTAAGTCGCCGGTTTCCTCAGATATTGACTCTAACGACTGTTCATCCAGTTCCAGGCGATCATTCTCCGTGAAGTCTTGAATAGTTGTCTGTGTCAATTCCCCAAAATCTAAGTCGCCGGTTTCTTCCGATATTGACTCTAACGACTGTTCATCCAGTTCCAGGCGATCGCTCTGTGCAAAGTCTGGAACTGTCGTCTGTGTCAACTCCCCAAAATCTAAGTCCCCAGTTTCTTCCGATATTGACTCTAACAACTGTTCATCCAATTCCAGGCGATCGCTCTCCGTGAAGTCTTGAATAGTCGTCTGTGTCAACTCACTATCGGTTGTCACCAGTAAATATTCAGCAAAGTCTAATTCGCTAGTTTCTTCACCTGCTGAATCTAAAATTTTACTATCATTACTAGTGACATCTTCGATGACAATATCTGTTAATTGACTGATTGGAATAGCCCATTCTTCCAGATTATTTGTTGGTAGCTCATTTGTTATTGCTAGTAAATTATCAGTCAAACTAAATTCACTATGTTCATCAGTATCTAAAAGCTCGCCATCTCCTTCTACACCTATAGAAATGTTAGCTGAAACTTCTAAATTTTCTTCCTCTGATAAACTTAAATTAGTTGTTGAAGCAAACAAATCATCATCCGTATTATCTGTATTTCCCAATGATTTTTCAGCATCGTTTTCGTCGTTGTCATTGAATAAATCAACGGCGAATGCTGCAAATGATAGTTGAGCATCCACAGACGATGTTTCTGGTAGCTGATTAGTAAATTCCGGTATAAAATCTAAAGTTTCTGGGGTTTGTGATAATTCTTGTATTTCTGCGGCATAAATTTTGCGATCGCCCACACTAGGAGTAGTGATAGAGTCATTGCTTGCTAACTCTGCAAACAAATTCTCATCAGTATCGGATTCTAATATTAAATCTAACTCCTCTTCTGACTGGAAAAAAGTTGTATTCAAGTCTTCCAAATCAAAATTTTCTAACCCAGAATTTATAGACTCTTCACTATCGCGGAAAATTTCACCAGACTCCGCCGCAGCAAATAAACTTTCCTGTAACTCTTTCGCTATATCATTCTCAACCACAGAATCTAATAATTCATCTGTTTTTATTGGCGTTTCTTGGTTACAAAACTCACCCAAATCTTCTTCAGGGGCGACAAATTCAAAAACAGTTATAGGCTGTTCATCAAATAAATTACTACTTTCTAGTTCACCTGTAGATACTTGGGGATTTTCATCTAAACCCTCAAATAGATTATTTAACCTTAAATCTTCTGTTAAACCATTTAGATTTTTTATAGGATGCTGATGAAGTTTAACTTCCTCTAAGGTATTTGTATTTAAATCTTGCTCTAGGAATAAATCATCGAAGCTATTTGATGATTTGTTGATTTCTGCAAAACTACTAGCAGGTTCATTCTCTAGTTGATTTATTGCACTAGTTGAAAACGTAGTTTGATCATCTGTTATGTTCAAAAACTCTTCTAAAATATCAGGGAATTCCTGTATTTCAGTAGTATGTATATTTTCTTGAATTATTTCACTAGTGTTATTAACATTCTCTGGTAATTTCTCTTTATCAGCGAGACTATCACCAAATAATAAACCTAAATTCTCTATTTTATCTGTACTAGTTGAAGATTGATTAGCATTGCCATCAAGTGACAGAAAATCTGCTAAATCGCTATCAATGTCTTGAATAATAGTTTCGTTGATTTCTACTTCTATTTCACTATTATCTCGATTTTCTATAATTTCCTCGTGCTGCCAAGTTTCATCTAGTTCTTGTGTTTCACCTTCAAATAAATCAGCCAAGGTATTTAACTCAGCTAATCCTACCTCTGGCCCATGATTGTCCATATTTGCAGCATGAACAAATGGACGCTCTTGACTTTCCAAGAACAGATTAGTGTTAATGTCGTGTTCAGCCGCAGTTTTTTCCGTAGTTACTTGAGTATCTGTCTGGAGATCAAGTTGCTCAGAGACCTCATTTAAACTAGTTATGCTATCTGTTGGCAATTCCTCAGTTTTTGCAGACAATACTTCATGAATATTGTTGTAAGATTTGCTAGATGCTGGTGCAGTTAATGATTGTGTCACCGCAGATGGTACATCGCCTAGTAAATCTTGAGATACTTCGAGCAATGCAGTTTCTGGAAAACCCCAAAGAGATTCTAATTGCTGGCTAATTGTGATCTCAAGTTCTCTACCTTGCAGCACTAACTCTTGAGCTTTTTTAATTTCAGTGATGACAATCTTAGCTAAAGTGAGATAGCTATTTTCAGAATTACCAATAGCGGTAGCTGCGGCTTTACTCAAATTACACCAATTAGGCAAATTCCAAGTTTGACCTAGTTTGACTAACTGGTTACAGCATTGTTGAAGATTTTGACGAGATTCTGGTGTTGCTTTCTGCTTAAACAGTTGCAACATTTCCCGCAGTGTTTGTAGCACGTGGGTTTGAAACTCACCCCAATGATCGTTTGCTGTTGTTGTGACTGGTGTACTAGGTTCTTGATATTTTGCCGTGTTTTCTGTGGGAGTCGGTACATCCTGCCGGAAAAATATTTCTGTGAGTGTTGTTACACTGTCTGTTGACATTGGTTGGCCGAAAGTAGATGTCTCTACTGTGCCAGTACCACCTTGTTGCACTAATAGTTCCAGATGCTGATTTAGCCATTGAAATACAGGCTCTGTCTCTGACATCAAGGTATTAGCCGTTTCTTCTGATAAACCAAAGGGTGCGCTTAACTGCTCTAAAAGTGCTTTGAGGGTATCAGACACTCCCAGAAATAAAGACTCTAGTTTTTGGTCAACCTGAATTGGATTCTCTTTAAGAACTTTGAAACAATCTTCCAGACGATGGGAGGTATGCTGAATGCTAGTCAGTCCTAGCATTGCCGCACCACCTTTAATGGAGTGAGCCGCCCGAAAAACTTCGTTAATCAGTTCCGGGTCGTTCAAGGTACTTTGAAGATTGAGTAACCCTTGCTCAATAGTGTTGAGGTGGTCTCTAGCTTCTTCAATAAAGTAACCTAATATCCTCTGTTGTTGTTCCGGCAGCATAGTTTTTTAGTCAATAGTCAATAGTCAATAGTCATGAGTTATCAGTCATTAGTCATCAGTCATTAGTCATTAGCCAATTATGTAAACTTTGAACTTGGACTTGGGACTATTGACTAATTACCTTGTTTCCATAGTTTCCACGCGGAAACGTTCTACGGAAGAAATCAAGTCGCGGGACACACCGACTAAATTTTGCAGTGCGCCGGAAACTCGTTGTGCTTCTTGGGACGTTTCTTGGGCTGTGAGTTCTACAGATTGCATTACGTGAGCGACGGCACGGGAGGTTTCCGTTTGTTCTACGGTATCGCTGGTAATTGAGCGCACTAGGCTATCAATGCGATTTGCCACTTGGATGATATTTTCAAGCGATCGCTTGGCTTCTTCTGCCAGTTTTGTGCCTTTAATTACCTGTTGTGTACCTTCTTCCATTGCGGTCATAACTGAGCCGGTTTCGCTTTGGATTTGCATGACGATTTGCTCAATTTCTTTTAAGGATTTGGCTGATTTATCTGCCAACTGCCGGACTTCATCTGCCACAATTGCAAATCCGCGTCCAGCTTCTCCTGCCCGTGCTGCTTCAATACTGGCGTTAAGTGCTAGTAAGTTAGTACGGGAGGCAATCTGAGAAATTAACGCCACAATCTTAGAAATTTCCTGGGAAGATTCTGCTAGTCGTTTCACCTTGCGGGTAGTTTCAGCGACAGTTTCCCGAATTTCTAAAATCCCCGCCACGGTGTTTTCTACTGCTTCACCACCTTTGAGAGCGATCGCACTAGCATCACGGGCTACAGCTTCCGCTTCCCGTGCTGCTTCTGCCACCCGTTGAATTGAGTCAGTCATCACCTGCACAGAATTTAAGGTGACAGCCAACTCTTCGGCTTGGCGCAAAGCATCGCTAGACAGTGCTGTAGCAAAGGTTTCGGAGTTAGTTGCACCTTTTGTCACTTCTTTAGCCGCGACTGTCACCTGTTGTACGATATCCCGCAGGTTTTGGATTGTCAGGTTAAAGGCATCAGCAACTGCTCCCAATACGTCGGCTGTCACTTCTGCCTGTACGGTTAAATCTCCTCTCGCTGCCCCTTCCACATCGTCCAAGAGACGAATTACTTGGCGTTGCAGGTTTTCTTTGGCTTCTTCTTGTTCATCAGCTTTGCGTTGGGCTTCATGGGTGGTAGTAAAAATTACCCGCGCCATTTCGTTAAAACCAGCTGATAATTGCCCCAGTTCATCTTCGGAATACACCGTAGCTTGCACATTCAGGTTGCCTTGACGCACAGCATCAAATTGCGCTTGCAAATCCTTGGTAGTGCGGCGAACTTGTTTGAGGGTCAAAGTACCCATAAATGCAGCTGTAGCAAAACCTGTAATCCCTGCTGCTAGTGACATTGCCCAACCAGTATTCCGCACTGTTTCCCGTTGCTGGGGTGGAGAAAAGCTGGTGGATGTAAAGCTGACTGTTGCTACTACCAAAGCTGAGAAAATACCCACAGTTCCAGCTACTAACCAAGGTTTTGTGTCTAGGTTAGCGTTTTCTAATGGGGCTAACCAACCTTGTTCGACGTTGACTTGAGGTTCTACTGTCGCAACATCTGTTTGGGTAAAGATTGGTACTGACTCTTGAGAACCAGTGATGCTAAATAGTTCTTCATCGCGATCGTCGCTACTAGCATTGCTGGTAGGTTCTACAACTTTATTTTGGGGAATGCTACCAATTTCTGTGGAACTGGAAAGCATCACATCACTAAAGCTAGAATCTGCATCTGATAAGTCAAACCCAGGAATATTTCCTAAATCATCAAACTCATCAAAGTCGTCTAGAAATTCTATATTACTCTTGGAATTGTCTTTATTGAGGATGCTATTTGTATCCTCATCATCCGTCATACTTTCTGAACCAAAAGCTGATTCAAATGCTTCAAAATCGAAACTTTCATCGACATCAAAGCTTTGAATCTCTTGTTTAGCTACCTCTGGATACGGCTTTTCTGCTAAAGCAAAATTGCCATTCACTTTGGAAGGAGTATCTAATAATTCCTCTTGTTCAGCTATTGTTTGTAACCAGTTACTTGATTCAGATTGAGAGCTATAATTTTCATCACCACTTAGAGGCGTCTCCGATGGTATAGAGCTATTATTTATTTCCTCCTTACCCGATGCTAAATCCTCAATTAATTGGCTCTTACTGCTCAATTCCGAATCTAAAGGATTTGCTTCTTCCGCCTCTTCACTTTGGAGGAATTCAGCAGCCGTATATTGTCCATTCAGGTTGTTTGGTGTCTCAAATTTCCCAAATGGTGAATCAATACTATTGTCATTATCAATTGGGGAATCTGTACCAATGTCTAAAAAATTAGGCTCAATTTGTAGCTGTTCAAAGCTATCTTCTGAGGAATCTTCTTCCCAGAAAACAGGTAAATCTAATTCTCCAGAATCTTCTTTATCGGTAGTATTTAATCCTTGCTCACTTGATTGCTCATTCAGAGCAAAAGGATCATCACTCAAAGGTAGTGTAGATTCTGACGCTGGTGACAATGAAAAACTATTTGTGGGAATTTCAAATGGATTATCCAACGCAATCTCTGCTGTATTGACCATTGCTTGGTTAGTTTCCAAGTCATCCAAATCAAAGCTATTGATATCAAAGTTATCTACTGTTCCTAAATCTTCTAATTCTGATGTTTCAAGTTCTAGTAAATCAGATGTACTTGTCAGATCAATTGCTTCTTGATGGTCAACTTGCTCTGCTATAAGCTTTTGATATTGGCTGATATTTTCTAAACTCTTGTGCGCGGCACTAATAAGTTCTAAGTCATCAGTCAACTGCAAAACTTTTTGATATTCTACTTCGGCTATATCGTATTGCTGCAAAACATAGTAGATGTGACCCCGCAATAAATGGGAGTTAGGGTCATCTGGGACATTTTGCACCACCTTATCAACTAAAGTAGCGGCAACTTCATAATTTTGTTGCGCGTAGGCTGTATAAGCCTGTTGATATGTTTCAAGGTAATCTTCTATACTTGCTGCCATTTCCTCCCTCCCAATTTCATCCTGCCCACCGCGCACTCCGCAAAATTGCCATTTGATCAAGTAGTCTTAGACACTGATTATTTTTAGGTTCTAATAACCACTCTCCACGCAAAAAGGGAGTCATGGTATCCGGTATGTTGGTAGGTGGCATCAGATTTTGTACATCTAGCCAATCCATACCACCAATTGCATCTACAGCTAAACCGACAATAGTGTCCTGTTCTTGCACCGCAATTACCGGAATCTCTGCTTTATCTGTGTTTAACGGAGTTACTTCCCCTAGAAACTGACCTAAATCAGCTACCCAAATTACTCGACCTCGTAGATTTAGAGTACCCAAAAGTAAAGGAGAAGCATTAGGAATCGGGGTAATTCTGTCAGGACTTAGTTCCATCACTTCTCGGATACCAGTTGCGGGTAGTGCAAACTCCTGATGCGAAGGAATGTAAAACCGCAAATGTAACTCACCTTCAGGACTTTCTACTTGTAATTCAGGACGAAAGTGATCTTGACCACCACCATTTAAAAAGTCCGGTTTGCTAACCATGTTGTATTCATCCTTATCCTCGCAGCAGTTGTTTGACTGTTCCCACCAACTCGGTTGGTTGAAACGGTTTAGCTATGTAAGCATCCGCCCCTTGTTTCATGCCCCAGTAGCGGTCAAATTCTTCACCTTTAGAAGAACACATGACGACGGGAACATTTTGGGTTTTGGGGTCGGACTTTAATCGACGGCAAACTTCGTAGCCATTCATTCGGGGCATGACAATATCCAAAACCACCAGGTCAGGGGGTTCAGTTTGAATTGCCTCTAATGCTTCTAGTCCGTCAGTGGCATGGGTGACTGTTAAACCACTGGCTTTCAGGAGGTCTGTAATCATCTCCCTTTGTGCAAGACTGTCTTCCACAATCAGAACTGTACTCATAAATGGCTATCTACCTCCTGGTGTAGACGTTCCTCTCTGGAACATTCCCTGATCTCCCCGCAAATAATTAGTGTATAAATTAAGTCTAAAATTTTACGAAGTTTACTGGATAATAACTTTAGTCTGAGAGTTGGTTGATTCTGTGATAACATCTTTTACCCCATCGTCTATGGGATCAGCAAGTATTGTATTGAGTTTATTTCGCTACACCAGATCAGATATTGATGTATTTCTGGATCAGCATGAGTAATTCTGCATCATTAAAAGGTTTTGTTAACAAATCTGTTGCCCCGATCATTTTCACCTTAACTTGATCTATAAATTTATCTTTACTAGTCATCATAATCATCGGTATATACCGAAATGCTTGGGATTGTCGCAGCATCGCGCACATCTCATAACCATTTAATTCCGGCATAGCCATTTCACATAAAACTAGATTTGGCTGGAGTTGAAAAATGAGACTGATTGCTTCTAAGGAACTAGTTAGGGTAATTACCTCCGGTATTGCTGCGTATCCTTGTGGCTGCAAAATAGACTCTACAATCTCCCCAGTGGTCTTGCTTTGGTCAATACATAATATCTTCATCTTTTGTTTATGGCTCACTTGCGCCTGGGAGTTTGTAGTTTTTGGATATGTTAGTTTGAGCCAACCCTGCTGTATATATGGATATATTGTCTTGGCAAGCGTCAAAATATCGCGATCGAGATAACGACTGAGTTGACGTAGGGATGTTTGACCATCTGCCCATTGCTTGAGTTTATTAACTGTAGTTGTTGGTAGTGAGGAGTGTAAATGAACTGTTTGGGCGAGTATCGGTAATTGTTCTGGAGATTGAATGTATGGATACAGCTGCTTCCACTCTTGTAATTGTTGGGTAATTTTAGCCATTAAAGGCGCAATCTCCCAGCTAGTTAATCGTGGTGCTAGTGCTGTATCCTGATAAAAAATAAAACGACCCCTTTGTAAACTCAGCAAGTCAAACAGTGTCTCACAAACCAAGCGATAGATGAGAACGCGTGCTTTTTCAGGGTTGACAATATTTTTCTCTAGAAGCATCCAAAGGTAGCCATATTCTGAAGCATTTTCTACACTTAACAAGTCTATTTGCTGTTCATCTAGGGATAATTCCCCACGATGGTGACGTAAGTAATCGTTAATTCGTGACAAATTATTATTCCCTTCTTGGCAATAAATAATTTGACCATTGTGGAAAAAGATGTACCAAGCTTTGTGTTCACATTCTTTAGATACTTTACCCTGATAGTGAAAACTGTAACTTTCTATTAAAAGTTGCCCAGTTCGCTGTCCTAGTTCAATTAATTGCAGGATGCTGCGAATATCAATTTCCTGTAAATTTCCCTGCATTTAGTTCTAAGTAGCTCCTCTTGATGCAGTTAATATTAGCCGATAAATAAAGTTATTTCTTTCACCTTGTTGTACTAGTTTTGATCAGGGAATCCATTCAGCTATAAACCGTAAATTTTCTTAATAGTCTTTGACAAAGTTAGTGATAACACGGAAGTCATCGTAACTGTCATCAGTACAAAATATAAAAACGCGACCAAATCGCTTCTATAAAATATCAGGACGCAAAATTCAGCGTCTATAAATAGTTTTGTTTGTTTTGTTTTTCCCAATTTTAGGTGAATAAGACAAGTTAGCAGAATTATATAAGGTATATTTTCTAACAAATACAAGAAGTACCAAGAGGACTAGCGGTGTGCTGTATTTAGCAGAAGTACAAAAGCAGAAAGGCGGCTTACTGGGTGGTAGTTCCAAAACCGAACTGAAACTGCTAGCTTGTCAGCGAACCGACCAGAATTGGAGTCCTGTGTCGGAAGAAGTCATAGCTGCGGAAGAAGCTAGCAAATTAAATGATGGCGCATTAGTGCTGGTAGAAGTGACTCCAAATCGCCAAGTGCAGAGAATTCAAGAGGCTGGTAGGCCTCTCGTGAATATTTTGCAAAATTTTTCTCGTCAGCTAGAAAAATATAAGCTCAAGGAAGACGAAATCGATCAATGGAAGGAATCGCTGACATTTCAGGCGCAAGAGTTAAATCGCCGTGAAATGGACATGGAAGTGCGATTAGAACAGTTGCAAAACATGGAAGAGGAATTTCAAGGCTTAGAATCACAACAACAGGAAGTGGAGACATCCCGCGCACAAATTGAACAGTTGCAAGCAGAAATTGAGCGCAATCGAGAAGAATTAGAAGGTGCTTGGGAGCATCTACGGGGTGAGCAGCATCGCTTAGAGGAGCGTCTCCAAGAGGGAGGAGTATTAGACGAAGCGCAAGGTCACAAGATGAGCGAGTTACTTGATCGGTTGTCTAGTCGTGTTGCTCCGATAGAAACACTGCGTGAGCATCTCCACATAGCTTTTGAACTAGTCGAAAAGCAACAAGCTACTCTCTCCCCCCATTGGGAAAAATTTACACAAGAAAAAACCATAGCGGATCAACAGCAACAAGAAGTTGAGCAACTACAGCAAACTTATAGCGATCGCCAAAACGCATGGGAACAAGCTCAAAATACTCTAGAGCAACAAATCGGCCAATTTAAAGTAAATACGTCTACTCTTGCCAGTAAGCAAGAACACATTCACTTAATTAAACAGCAGTTGCAATCTCAAGATGAGTTATACCAACAACTTTACTCTTTAGCGGCAACTTCTGGTTGCACATTTCCGGGTCAAAAAATTGATGTGCAGGCTCTAGAAAATATTTCTCTAGGTGAACTGCAAAGGACAATACAAGATTTATTAGAAAAGTTAGAAATAGACTCTAGCTTTGTTCATGATCAAGAACAAGAACTTAAATATAAACAAGAAACCATAGAAGAACTGCAAAGTAAGATTAATCAAGCATCTGGTCAGGATTTAGTCAATTTGCAAACAGAACTTGCAGATGAACAAGACCTTTATCAGATGCTAAACGAAACTTTGGTGGGACAAAGACGCAATCTGTTAATGCGGCAACAGATGATCAAGCAACACCAAAATATCCTACTACGGCGACAAGGGCAGACAGTTACTAATGCTGAAGAAGAAAACAGCATGGACTTTAGCCCGATTCTTTCGCAAATGGAACAACAGAAGCAACAACAGTTACAAGAATTACAGAAATTGGCACGTGAAATTGAGCAAATGCGTGCTGCGCTGGAACTAGACCAAGGAATGATTGATAATCAAACCCACGACCTCCAACAACAGCAGCAAGAACTGAAAAAAATGGAAGACAATCTACGTTCTCTACGGACGGCTAATGCTGAATCCTGGGGTCGGGTAAATCTCTATCAAGAAGCACTACAGCCTATTCAAGATTCCTTAGATGAATTACGACGAAAGCTACAAAGCATCGGCGAATCTTTGGGTCAAATTCAAGAAACTGGTGATTATCAACTCCAAACTATTACTGAAATTCGTCACACTATCGGCAGTTTACTATCTCAGCCGGAGTTGGTAGCTTCTTAGGGAGTTATAAGTGTTGAGTTATGAGTAGTGAGTAGTGAGTAGTGAGTTGTCAGCTTCAGGTTTAGACCTTTACTCGGTACTCACTACTTAGCACTATTTTAAATAGATCCAGTCATCTTGGACTTGAGCGATCGCACCACCGGGAAAAGGATCGGTTTGCGATCGATTGGGGGCTGCAATTAAGGCTGTTAATTTCTCGATATGTTCAAAATTAGGAGCGTCAGGAAGTATTTGTTGTAACACTTGACGCATCACTCGCCGTTGCAGTGCTAATGGTGCTTTTTGCAATACCCTACGGTTTAAGCGTAAAAGAAAAGAAGACAACGCATAACTTTCTAAGTTGTCTGTCACCTGTTCCCTGTCACCTGTCACCTCTTCCCGCAACTTCTGGGCGGCTTGTTCTAAATATTCCACTTCTGCTTGTAGTAATTCAGCCGTTTGGGCTATGGCTAGTTCAGCTTGGGGGTTAAAGTTTTGTTGTAAATAGGGGATTAGTTCTTGACGGATGCGGTTGCGGGCGTATTTTAAATCTTGATTGGTGGAATCTTCCCAGACTGACAAGTTAAACTCTTGACAGAATTGCTCTGTTTGTTTGCGGGTGACTTCTAACAGAGGACGTACTAACACAATATGATCAGTGAGGGGACGTTGCCAAGTTAGAGCTTGCAAACCATCAGCACCAGTCCCGCGAATTAAGTTGTAAAGGAGAGTTTCGGCGCGATCGCTGGCGGTGTGACCGGTGACTATATATTGGTAATTATTAGCTTGCGCAATCGCAATTAAAGCTTGATAACGCCAATTGCGAGCCTCCGCCTCACTATTTACGGATTTAATAGCTGTTTCTAAATAAAAAGATACACCCCAGTTTTTAGCTAAAGTTTCTACGTGCTGGGCATTAGCTTGAGAATCTTCACGCCAGCAATGATCACAGTGGGCAATACCTAAATCCCATTCCCATTTAGTTTGTAAATCTAACAATAATTTAAATAAGCACAGAGAATCTTGCCCACCTGAAACCGCTACTAAAAGCTTTTTTTGACGGTCAAATAGGTGGCGCGATCGGATGGTGCGATGTGTTTTTGCGTGTAGAGTAGTCCATACCATTGGGGAATTTTTCAGATGTTAATCTGATGATTTTTGTATGGAATATTACCATACTGATTCCTTGGCAATTTGTTGGAGTTGTTGATGAATTTCGTAAATTTCATCTAATGGTGAATCAGGTTCATCAGGACAAAATTCTAAAGCCAGTCTAACTTTTCCTTTAATCCATCCCTGGGCTGTAAATTTCAAAACTTCGCAATTTAAGCCTTGCGTATATAAATTTGCTTCTGATGTCTCTTCTGCACCAATATATTCTTTAATAGCTGTAATCAAATCTCGGACTTTAAAAGTTTTAGCAATATCTAATTTATTGAAGGTGTCTGGTTCTATGGTGACAACTTCATCATGATTCAGGATCTCAAATCCATCTGTCATAAAAATCTCCTGCAACTAAATTTATAATTTCGACCGATATAGTAGTTCATCCGTAATAAAATTCTATTTTTATATCCACTAGATTTAGCTCTTTATATTCAAAATAATCGCTAAAGCTTGGCTGATTCCTTGTATTGTCTCTTCAGACACAGTTCCCAATACGGTTCAGTTAAGGCTCAAAGTGATGTAAAGTAGGCATTGTTGCCAAG
>NZ_CAWUDL010000080.1:0-31246 GCF_963920945.1 Anabaena sp. CCY 9402-a | reverse complement strand
TTTTATCTTCTCTGTTTATTTTCCTATAAAATTTATTTTAAAGATAGGTCTATTATTAAAAAGGAGACAAGTCGTTTAATCAAATGATTATCCATCTTTACCGATCTAACTCCAATACAGTTCCATACTCAAGATAATTGCTATGATTGGGTTTCTTTAATTTTGACTTTTGACTTAATCTGTTCCCTTTACCTCTATAAATAAAATTCCCATGAAAACTGTTTTGATTGTTGAAGATGATCTGATTAATGCTCGCGTTTTCTCTAAGATTTTGACCAAGCGGGGCGGTTTAGGGGTTAAACATACTGAAAATGTAGAAGAAGTAATGAAAATTGCCCAGGCAGGAGAGGCAGACCTCATTTTAATGGATGTTTCTCTATCTAGAAGTGTTTATCAAGGCAAATCTGTAGATGGGATTAAAATCACCCAAATGTTAAAGTCTGATCCCCAAACTGCAAATTTACCTATAATCTTAGTCACAGCACACGCGATGGAAGGCGATCGCGAAAATTTCCTCAAGCTCAGTGGTGCTGATGGGTACATTTCTAAGCCTGTTGTAGACCATCAACAGTTTGTTGATCAAATCGTGGCACTTCTCCCTACAGACAACTAATGAAAACTTCCGACATTTTCTGAGGAATATTCATTCACTAATGTTTTTAGCGAACAATTCCGCCTCTATAGTATATATGTACTGCAATTAGTCATAATCAGCAAGTGAGTAATGAGTAATGAGTAATGAGTGCTGAGTGCTGAGTTGGGAGTTAGGAGTTGTAAAGACCCTCTACTGTTTTGTTTTTAGGTATTATTCAGCATTCAGAAGCAGCAAGTCAGCAGAGAGTGGAGGAGAAAGGAATACTCACTACTCAGCACTCAGCACTCAGCACTCACAGTTATCTTGGTGTTTCTCGCTGTTCCAAGGCGGCTTGAATGCGGGGTAACTCTAGGAATTTTTTTGTATCAGAGAGTAAGCGATCGCCCCAGAGATTTTCTTTGAGAAAATCTAAATCGGCATAGCGTTGATCAATGCGAAGGGCAGTTTCTCCCAAGGTCACACCTTGTTGGCGGTCGCCTTTGGTGTATAGGGCTACGGCTAGAGCTAACAATGGTTCTGCTGCTTGCTTATCAATAGTGATAGAGGTTTGCCAGCGTTTAATTGCCGCGTCAACATTACCCTGTTCATACTCAATTAAGCCAATGTTGTTAATCGCTGGCCAAAATTTCTGATCTTGAGCAACAGCTTTGTTATATTGAGCGATCGCATCAGGTAAGCGTCCTACCATATAGTAAGCATTGCCTAAATCAAATAGCCCTTCAGGATCGTTGGGTTTTAACTTCAAGCCTGCTTGGTAGTTTTCTATCGCTGCTGGATATTTTTTCTGTTGAAAATTAGCTGAACCCAAAGCAAATAAAACGTCTGGATTTTTAGGATTCAGGGATTTGGCCTTGTTCAAAGCTGCGATCGCTGCATCATAATTTTTGGTTTGCAGCTGCAAGCCACCCAAAAGAAACCAAACTTTGTCATTACCAGGGGCTAACTGACTAGCTAGTCTAGCTCGCGGTAAAGCCAACTCAAACTGCTGAAACTGTCCCAGTTGAGCAGCTTCTTGTGCTAAACCCAACCCCTGCTGCTCCAATTTTGCAGCATCTAATTGCAAAGCATGAGGTATCAAAGCCTGGGCTTGAGCAGTTTTTGGCGTACTCCACAAACCACAGACAACTAAAAGAGAAATTAACCGAAAGTATTTAGGCACACTACCGCCTCTTAAATCACATATCAAATAATCTTTCAGCTAGCTTAAACGATATCCGCTTGAGGTGGAAGGCAAATTTTACAGTCGTTAGCACTGGCGGACTTAAGAGAAAGGGAAAGAAGGGAGACAAGGTAGACAAGGGAGAATTTCACCAGTCCCCATTCCCTATTCCCAAATCCATGACTTTTTTCATGTGTCAATTAGTAAATACACGTGACTTTATTCACTTATAAAATCACTACGGCTGGCTTGATAATTGGTGGCATAGCCGGATATTTTCCCTATACCGGAATCCAACATATAGCAACCACAGTACATAAAAGGAGACAGTTTCATGTTGAAACTAAACCGTGCAACTATCCTATTAGCTGCTACTTTAATATTTGCTCCTATGGTAATGGCTACACCAGCCCAAGCACAAAGCAGAAACCGTCATAGACAGGTGTACCAAAGAAGAGACTCTTATCAAAGAGTAGTTAGACTTCGTAATGGTGACTATCGACTGCCCAATGGACAGGTAGTTACGTCGAGGAGAGTAGTAAGACTTAATAATCCAGGTTACTGGAGACTTCCTAACGGAGATGTTATCCTTCCTACTCAAGAAATTGTGCCTGCTAGAAGGTTAGTTAGACAAAGCAACGGTCTGATCAGACTGCCAAACGGAATCACAATTAGACTCTAAATAGTTAACACTGGTGTAAACAAAGTTTCACAGCAAGGAGATACCAGGTTACAGTTCTAGTATTAAAAAACTAGCTCTGTAGCCCTTTTTTAAATACAATCAATTACAGGAAAATCCCACAACCTATGCGGAGAATATCCTTTAGACCCCTACATTTATTTTTAATACAGGATGAGAAATGACACTTGAGACATCAAACCCTGTAGACTCACCACCATTAGTTCCACAGACGAAAAAAAAAGTCAGAAATAATTGGCTATCTTGGTTAATTGGTTTTAGTCTGTTAGGTGGTATTAGCTACACAATTTATTACCAAGTAGCTGTTAGCCCCCAACAGCAAGCAAGGCGCAGAGTCCTGACACAGCCTGTAGAAAGACAGACTTTAACAATTACAGTTTCCGCTAATGGAACTGTTAAACCAGAACGATCTATTAATCTTAGTCCTAAAAATTCCGGCATTCTCAAAGAACTATTAGTTAAAGAAGGGGATATTGTCAAACAAGGGCAAATTTTAGCTTATATGGATGATTCCAACTTGCGAGGGCAACTTGTCCAAGCACGAGGACAACTAGCACAAGCTGAAGCGAATCTACAAAAAGCCCAAGCAGGTAATCGTCCCCAAGATATTGCCCAAGCCCAAGCACAATTAGACGAAGCCCAGGCTAATTTACAAAAAGTTGAAGCAGGTAATCGTCCTCAAGATATTGCTCAAGCCCAAGCACGTCTAGCCAGTAGTCAAGCTAACCTGCAAAAGGCAGAAGATGATTTTCGCCGTAATCAGGAACTTTACAACGCTGGAGCGATCGCTCTCCAGATCGTCAACCAAAAACGCGCCGATCGCGATAGCGCACAAGCCCAAGTTAACGAAGCCCAGCAAGCATTAGCACTACAAAAAGCCGGGTCAAGGTTAGAAGACATTGCACAAACACGCGCTGTAGTCAAGCAAAGACAAGAAGCCCTCGCACTGCTCAAAGACGGAACACGTCGAGAAGATATTGATGTAGCCCGCGCCCAGGTTATGTCTGCCCGTGGTTCGCTGCAAAATATTCAGTCTCAAATCAATGACACCATACTACGTGCCTCTTTTGATGGTTTAGTCACACAAAAATATGCTGACCCTGGTGCTTTTGTGACACCAACCACCTCTGGTAGTGCGGTTTCTTCCGCCACCTCTTCTTCAATTTTGGCTTTGGCGGCGACAAATGAAATAGTAGCCAATTTATCAGAATCAAATGTGGCTAAAATTAGCTTAGGTCAAAAAGTCACAATTAGAGCCGATGCCTATCCCGGTAAGACCTTTACAGGTGAGGTGAATCAAGTTGCCGCTCAAGCTACAGTCGAGCAGAATGTTACTAGCTTTCAAGTTAAGGTCGCACTTACCGATCCAGAAAGATTATTGCGATCGGGGATGAACGTAGAAGCAGACTTTCAAGTCGGTCAGTTAGAAAATGCCTTAGTTATACCAACAGCCTCTGTGGTGCGCCAAGAAAACGCGACGGGGGTATTTGTCATGGATGCAAATAATCAACCAGTGTTTACTCCTGTTGAAACTGGAGTGACAGTCAATAACTTTACGGAAGTGAAATCTGGACTAACGGGTGACGAGAAAGTTCTGCTCAGTTTCCCACCAGGAACGCGAACACAATCAAGACCAAGAGGTGGAATACTTCCGGGGACAGGAGGTGGTGGCCGTCGTTCTAGATAATGTTGCACCTTAAATCTTGCTAGGGGTGTAGGGGTCAAACAGGCTTTATGTATAAATTTTATTAGTAAAAAATTATGGTTCAGGGTTTTTATAAAACAGATAATCCTCGTGCAGTGCCATTTTTAGAAATTTTGTCAATGGCAACAGAAACCCTGTGGAGTAATAAATTACGCACAGGATTGACCATGTTGGGTGTGATTATTGGGATTGCTTCTGTGATTGCGATTACTTCTGTAGGGCAAGGAGTACAGAAGAATGTAGAGCAACAGATTGAAGCTTTGGGAACAAACGTGCTGCAAATCTTCGCAGGGGCAGCTAGGAGTGGAAATATTAGTCGGGGTGTCGGTTCTACTAGCACCTTAACTTGGGAAGATGCTAAAGCGATCGCACAACAAGCACCATCGGCTGAGATTGTTTCTGCTTACTTGCAACGAAACGCACAAGTAGTTTATGGCGGTGAAAATACTTCCACTACCATCTACGGCACAGATTTAAAGTATTCAGATGCTAGAAATACTTATCCCCAAGCAGGAAGATTCTTTACTCAAGAAGAGCTAGATACGGCTGCACAGGTGGCAGTAATTGGGCCGACAGTGCAGCAAACGCTATTTGGGGCAAGAAGCAGCCCTATAGGTGAGAGAATCAGGATTCAGGGAGAAGCTTATGAAGTCATTGGCATTATGGAGGCGAAAGGTTCTCAAGGCCCGACGGATCGAGATGATCAAATCTTCATCCCATTGACAAGTATGTCAAAGCGACTGGTAGGGAACAATTCCCTCACTGGGATTTCCGTGAATGGCATTTTAGTCAAAGCCAGCAATCAGGAACAATTAGAAGCAGCACAATTCCAAGTCACCAACCTCTTACGTCTGCGTCACAATATATATCCGCCGCAAGCCGATGATTTTCGGTTGACTAACCAAGCTGATATCGTCAGTACATTTACGAATGTCGTAGGTTCATTTACGATTATGGTCGTAGCGATCGCAGGCATTTCCTTAGTAGTTGGGGGGATTGGGATTGCCAACATCATGCTAGTTTCCGTTGTAGAAAGAACTAGGGAAATCGGCATACGTAAAGCAGTAGGCGCAACTAATTCCGCGATTCTCAATCAATTTTTAGCCGAGGCGATCGTTATTTCTATTCTTGGCGGCTGTGTAGGGATAGGTAGCGGAGTTTTAATCGCCTTTGCTGCTGCTAGTATTTTTAAATTTCCCTTTGTGATTTCCGGCTTATCAGTCATTATTGGCTTCAGCCTCTCGTTAATTGTTGGCTTAGTAGCTGGAGTAATTCCCGCTAGGAACGCCGCCAAATTAGATCCTATTACAGCTTTACGTAGTGATTAAGAGTGCTGATTTAGGAGTGCTGATTTAGGAGTGCTGAGTTAGGAGTTAGGAGTGTAAATTTATATAGTTTGTCTAGTCGTAATTACTTTGTTTTTTTTGCTGTTTTTGTCGAGCAACAGAGATGCGAAGACCACCAATAATTTTTGCAACTTCTTCTGCTTGAGTTAAAAGTTGATTAAATTGGACTTGATTAAGATAGCGGATATCGAGAGCTACATAAAGTTGAGAACGTAATTCTGCACATGATGACTTAGCTATGGAAAGAAACTGATGAAATTCTCCTAAATGACTTCTTTCAAAGCCTTCGGCAATATTAGACATGATAGAAACTGCTGCTCTTTGTATCTGTCCCGATAAACCAAAATCTTTAGCAAACTGACCTTGTTGAGTAACTTGATAAATATCCTGAGTCAAAATTCTTGCCTTTTGCCAAGCTATCAAATCCTCAAATCGCTCAACTTTACTCATTATAATGACTACTCAAATCTCAAAATCAATAACTGTGATAACTCACAACCCACAACTCACAACTCAGCACTCAGCACTCAGCACTAAATTATGACCACAATGATTTGGATGGATGCGATTACTAAAACCTACCAACTTGGAGAAGTTCAAGTTCCCATACTCAAAGGTATTCAACTGGGGATTGAGGAAGGGGAATATGCTTCCATCATGGGTGCATCGGGTTCTGGTAAATCTACACTCATGAATATTATGGGATGTCTAGATCGCCCCAGCAATGGCGACTATATTTTTGAAGGTAGAAATTTGACTACTTATGGTGATGATGAATTAGCCTACATTCGCAATCAAAGAATAGGTTTTGTATTTCAACAATTTAACTTACTATCACGAGCCACAGCGTTAGAAAATGTCATGTTACCAATGGTTTACGCCAACATACCCAAATCCAAACGCCGCCAAAGAGCAATGGAAGCTTTAGAAAGAGTAGGACTAAGAGAACGCATTTCCAACCGTCCCAATCAACTTTCTGGTGGACAACAACAACGGGTAGCGATCGCCCGTGCTTTAGTTAATAGGCCAGCCTTAGTTTTAGCCGATGAACCTACAGGTGCATTAGACACTGAGACTTCCTACGAAGTAATGAACTTACTAACAGAACTAAATCAGCAAGGCATCACAATTGTCATTGTCACCCACGAGCCAGATATTGCTGCCCAAACCCACAGAATCATCCGAGTTCAAGATGGTTTAATAGTCGCCGATCGAAATTCCCAACTTTCTGCTGGCTCATAAAACTCCGCGCCCCTCTGCGCTAACCTCCGCGCCCCTCTGCGTTAAGAACTCTCCTAAACCTTACTCTCTAAAACCTTCTCCTCAAAATTGATTGCAGCCAACCTTCTACCGTAGCCAATAGCAATCAACCCCGTCACATACATAAACAAACTATAAACTGCCGCCGGCACTGCCATATCAGGATTATTGAGTAGTCCGGCGGTAATGGCGATCGCCAGCGTACCATTTTGTAGACCAACTTCAATAGCAATGCAGATTTGCTGAGGAGGATTCAGCTTAAATAGCTTGCTAATACAAACCCCTACAAACATAGAGACAACATTCAACAGCACAACACCGACTCCCACTTGCACAATAAAACCAGGGAGACGATTCCATTCGCGAACCAGCAGTATGAGAATAATTGCAGCGAGTAAGGCGATCGCCAAGCGACTAGTCACTTTTTCCAGACGACGTGCTATTTCTGGAAATATCTGCCGCACACCCATTCCTAAACCTATAGGCACAAGCGTAATAAGAAAAATTTGTAGTATTGTTGAACCAATAGGTAAAGCGATCGCCGCATTTTCTCCGATGAAGTGCTGGAAAGCTAGGTTAGCGAACACCGGAATTGTAAAGACTGTAATCACACTACTAACAGCCGTGAGAGTGACTGAGAGTGCAACATCACCTTTAGCCAGAAATGTAATGATATTCGAGGATACCCCACCTGGACACAACGCCACGATCATTAACCCCATTGCGATCGCAGGTTGCATCGGTACAACTTTAGCAATGACAAAACCAATAATAGGTAAAAAAACTAACTGACTGATCAAGCCAATTGATACAGCTTTAGGATACTTCCTGACACGTTGAAAATCTTCTGGTGCAAGAGATAAACCCATCCCTAGCATCATGATAGCTAAGGCTATAGGTAAGATAACAGCCGTAAAAATGCTTGCTTGCATAATAAATTTTGTATTAATTACCCCTGAGTTAAAATACAACAAAATTAAACCTCTGCGATCGCACTTGCAAAGGTCAACTTCTCACAAATATTTGCTTTTCTCTCTGTGCCTCTGTGGTAAAAAATAATTTCTTCAACCACAGAGACACAGAGAAACGGAGTTAATTGAGTAGACTAAAATTCTATAGCAGCAACACAGTAAATGATTTTGCGTCCCACTAGTTAGTGTTAAACAAAATATTTATTCCTACAATATTTTTAACGATTGATATTCCTAGGCAGACCACCAATACTTTTCATAGGTCAATATTTATGATTGCGTACATAGAAGTTCCCATTATTGGTAAAGTGAAGCACCCAACCAGATGGCTAGTTGGATTGTTAGCGGCTGGGACTTTAATTGTTGGTACAACTAGCTACAGCCTGATCAATGGGGGAACGAATAAAGATGATGTAACACAACTGACTGTACCTGTAGAGTCCAAAAATTTTACCCTGCGCATTACAGCCAGTGGCAAGGTTGTACCAGTTCAAAGTGTCAATATTAGTCCCAAAAACCCTGGTGTCTTAGCGGAGTTATACGTAGAACAAGGCGATCGCGTCGAGAAGGGACAAATTATTGCTCGGATGGATGTAGGTGATATCCAAGCCCAAATTGCTCAATACCGCGCCAATTTAGCCCAATCTCAAGCCCAGTTAGCGGAAGCCCAAGCGGGGAGTCGTCCCCAAGAAATGGCTCAGTCTAGAGCGCGTTTAGCCCAAGCTCAAGCCCAGTTAGCAGAAGCCCAAGCGGGGAGTCGTCCCCAAGAAATTGCTAAAGCCCAAGCTCAAGTAGATGCAGCCCGCGCAAAGGTAAATTACACATCTGAACAAGTCAAGCGTTATCAATACCTCTACGAACAAGGCGCAGAGAGAAAGCAATTACTTGATCAAGCCATTAGTGAAGACAACAGTGCCAAAGCCAACTTAGTAGAAGCACAAAAACAAGTCTCACTTCTCCAAAGTGGTACTCGTAGCGAAGTCATCGCCGCTAGAGATGCTGCTGTGACAGAAGCACGCGCGGCATTTGTACTATTAGAAGAAGGTAGCCGTCCTGAACAAATTGCCCAACGCCAAGCAGCAGTGAAAGCTGCCCAAGCACAGTTAGCCGGATCACAGGTGAGGTTGCAAGAGACGATTATTCGCGCTCCCTTTGCTGGGGTTGTCACCCAGAAGTATGCCAACATTGGGGCTTTTGTGACTCCCACAACTTCCGCCTCAACCAGTGCATCGGCAACTTCTAGCTCAATTGTGGCTGTAGCCAAGGGTTTGGAAATATTAGCTCAAATCCCGGAAGCGGACATTGGACGCATCCAACAGGGACAGCAAGTAGAAATTGTTGCAGATGCCTATCCAGATGAAATTTTTAAAGGTCGTGTACGTTTGATTGCTCCGGAAGCAGTGGTAGAACAAGGTGTGACATCCTTTCAAGTACGGATAGCTCTTGATACTGGTATAGATAAGTTACGTTCTGGCTTAAATGTGGATCTGACCTTTCTGGGCGATCGCGTTAATGATGCTTTATTATTACCGACCGTAGCCATCCT
This sequence comes from Anabaena sp. CCY 9402-a, assembly GCF_963920945.1. Classification (NCBI taxonomy): domain Bacteria; kingdom Bacillati; phylum Cyanobacteriota; class Cyanophyceae; order Nostocales; family Nostocaceae; genus Anabaena; species Anabaena sp. CCY 9402-a. Next base: position 21,964 of record NZ_CAWUDL010000080.1, on the reverse strand, counting down.
GACCGAAAATGGCAAAAATGGCGTACTAGTACCCGATGCCAAAAATAAACCCCAGTTTCGGGAAGTGACTATTGGCGCACAAATCCAAGACCAAACCCAAGTTATATCAGGGTTACAAGCAGGCGATCGCGTATTTATAGATTTGCCCAAAGACTACAAAATCCAAAAGGCACAAGAAAAAACAAATCGATGAACTTCCTAGAAAGTATGCAAATGGCAGGCAAAACCCTGCTAGCTAATAAACTACGTAGTGCGCTCACTATGCTAGGTATAGTAATTGGTAACGCTTCAGTAATTGCCATGATTGGGATTGGGGAAGCCGGACAAAACTTTGTCAACAAAGAACTAGAATCCTTGGGGCCAAATGTATTATTTGTCATTCCGGGAAATCAGGCAACTGAACGCATTTCTAGAGAACTGCCAAAGACTTTAGTATATGAAGATGCCACAGCGATCGCTAGCCAAGTACCTACTATTGCCAACGTCACTGCGGAGTTAAACACTAGGCAAGTAGTTACTTATAGTAATAGAAATACCGATGTCAACATTATCGGCACAACGCCTAATTTCTTAGTAGTGCGAGACTTTGAAGTTGCTCAAGGCAGATTTTTTAGCGACGTAGACATGAAGCGCAGCAATCAAGTTGTCGTCATCGGCGGCAAATTAGCCAACAGACTTTTTGGTAATAGTAACCCTGTAGGGCAACAGTTAAGAATTAAAAACGCTAGTTTTCAAATTATTGGAGTATTAGAAACTAAAGGTTCAAGCTTAGGTGTTGACTACGATGATTCGGCTTTAATACCCGTGTTTACGATGGCTAACCGGATTGTGGGGCGGACTTCTCCCTATGGATTGGAGTTAACTTACATTGTCGCCTCAGCCAAAAATACCGAAAGTGTCGATGCAGCAGTCTTTCAAATCACTAATTTGTTACGTCAACGTCACAAACTCATTGGCGAAGATGACTTTACGATTAGAACCCAAAAAGATGCTTTGCAAACAGTCGGGCAAATTACCGGTGCATTGACAATTATGCTGGCGGCGATCGCCGGTATATCATTATTTGTTGGTGGTATCGGCATCATGAATATTATGCTCGTTTCCGTCACCGAACGCACCCAAGAAATCGGACTGCGGAAAGCCATCGGTGCTACTCAGCAAGATATTTTACTGCAATTTATGATTGAATCTGTGATTGTCTCAGCAATTGGCGGCTTAATCGGGACTGGGATTGGTGTTGGGGGCATTTTGTTAGTAGCAGCCGTTACACCCCTAGAATCAGCATTATCTCCCGTAGCGATCGCCTCAACTGTTGGTATTTCCGGCTGTATCGGATTATTTTTTGGTGTTGTTCCCGCTAAACGTGCTGCTAAACTCGATCCAATTGTGGCACTCAGAAGCGTTTAGTTTGCAGTGTCCAAGATTGTTTTTAGACCCTTGACTAATCTTGCCATACCTTCTTGGACAGTATCTTTTTGCAACGCACCATAGGCTAATCTAAGATAGCAGCCGTTATCCATGCCAAAAGTTGTGCCGGGAATGACGGCTATTTGATGTTGCTCAATCAGTTGTTTAACTAATTCAAAAGCATCCATTTGGGTATGAACTTTGAGGAAAAAATAAAAAGCACCATCAGCAGGAATGATAGTACATAGGCCTTGTAATTGTTTAAGGTGTTCTAAAACTAATTGTCTAACTTGCGCGATCGCACCAATATTTGCCTGTAAATACTCTGGTTTAGCTTGCAATGCTCCCAAGGCTGCATACTGGGAAACCACTGGCGGACAAATCAAAATCGTATCCTGGACTTTTTTAATGGACACAAGCAGGTGTTTGGGTATCACCATATAGCCAATTCGCCAACTAGCAAAACCATAAGCTTTGGAAAGACTAAAAAGGGAAATAGTATACTCACTAGTGCCAGTAAATGCACTAGGAGACACGTGTTTTGTGCCATCATAGGTAAAGTATTCATAGGCTTCATCACTGATGTGATATATATTGCGATCGCCACAAATCTGATTGACTTGTCGCAATAACTTTTCCGAATAAACCACACCTGTAGGATTATTCGGTGAAATCGTCACAACTCCTCGTGTTTTGGGTGTAATAGCTTCTGCGATCGCTTCTGGAAGCAGTTGATAATTTTCATCAGTTTCGACTAACACCACACGACAACCAGCCATAGTAATTGCCATTTCATGGTTGAAGTAATAAGGTGTATTCAAAATAATTTCATCACCAGGAGAAGTAATAGCGAGAATAGCATTGATAAATGCCATATTGCTTCCCGCAGTTACTACAATGCAATTTTCAGCATTGATTTCAATCCCATTAAATGTTAATAATTTTTTTGCTAATGTAGTTAACAAGGAAGGAATACCTTCAACTGCTTTATATAAATTATTAGTAGGTTCAGCCAAAAATTTCGGCAAAAGCTCAATAGCCTCCGGTGGTGGACTATAGGAAACTACACCCTGTCCTAAAGAAATCGTACCAGGAGAATTTTTAATTAATTCCCCAACTAGAGGAATAATTGGCGATTGTACCGCCTGCATTCGCGAGATTAAGTGATTCATTAGTTATTAGTGATTTGAGTAGTGGCGTGTTAGCGATAGCGTAACGCATCTTCCATTTGAACAGGTAATGCTTGTCTCTTCTTCTATAGTGTTTCCTAATCACATGAGTTCTTTCATAGTCTCCTCCTCGCTTGCGGGGAGGGGTGCAGTATTTATGCCTCACTCAACCAAAAAACGCTATATACTGAATAAACACACAACAACCTAAAAAATTATTTTCTAACTGCTTGAATTAAAAACATCCTCAATCATTCTAAAGAACCAACGACTCTAGTTTCTCAAAGAAACTGGACTGTGAAGTCTTACAAGTCAAATAGTATTTATATATTCAATCATAATTTTTTCGCCCTGACCAAAATTAGCGTGAGTAAAACATCCCAAGTAATAATGTTAAACCGCTTGAAAATTGGCTCTAAAATTGGAGCAGGCTTTGCCATGAGTCTATTAATATTAAGTGCAATAGGTTTGATATCTTATAAAAGTACCAAAGAACTAATAATAGCTTCCAGTAGAGAAAAACATACATATAATGTACTTAGTAAAATAGAAGGACTAAGTACGCAGTTGAATAAAGCTGAAACTGGACAAAGAGGTTACATTATTACTGGAGAACAGCGTTATTTAGAACCTTATCTAGCGGCGACAAAATTGCTGGAAAAAAAAATTGCCGAACTTGAAAATCTCACGCTAGATAATCCCCCGCAACAGCGTCGTCTTGATAAGTTACAGCCACTAATTAATCAAAGAATAACTATTCTGAAAGAAGTGATTGATTTGCGGCAGAAACAAGGACTAGATGTGGCGCGTCAAGCTATGCTTACAGATCAGGGACGAGAACTGATGATAGAAATCAGTGACCTGAGCCAGACAATGAAATTAGAGGAATCAAGACTATTAGAGTTGCGCACAAATCAAGCACAGGCTGCTGCTAATCGTACACTAGCTAGTATTACTTATAGTATTCCTTTAGTATCTTTCTTATTGGCTTTAATTGGGTTTTTGTTGACTCGCCATATTTCCACGCCACTTAAGCAAATTTCTGATGCCTCAGAAACTATGGCCAATGGCGATTTATCAGTCAGTTTGCCAAATAACGATCGCCTAGATGAAATTGGTGTATTGACACGCACCTTTAACCAAATGGTAGCAAATCTGCGAATCAGTACCACAAAAAATGAGGAGCAACATTGGCTCAAGTCTAATTTGGCTGAATTTACGCAAATTCTTCAAGGACAGAGACAACTAGAAAGCTTATCAAGGTTCATTTTATCTAAACTCACACCACTGGTTGGCGCACAACAAAGTGTATTTTATATAATGGATAAAATGCAGCAAGAGCCTGTACTTAAAATGTTAAGTAGCTATGCTTATAACGAGCGTAAACATCTATCCAGCCAGTTTCGTTTGGGTGAGGGACTAGTAGGGCAATGTGCCTTAGAAAAACAAAGAATTTTATTAACAGAAGTACCTCAAAATTACATTTATATTAATTCGGGATTGGGGGCATCTCTACCACTCAATATTATTGTATTACCTGTTATCTTTGAAAACCAAGTAACTGCCGTTATCGAACTTGCTTCCTTGGGGCAGTTTAATAAATTACAGTTGATATTTTTAGAACAATTTACTGAAATAATTGGGGTATTTATCAATAATATTGCAGCTAACATACAAACTCAGACTTTACTGGAAGAATCTGTAAGTTTAGCCAATGAGCTAAAAGAAAACAACCAAATTTTAGAACAACAAACACAAGAGTTAGAAACCTCAGAATTACTCCTCAAACAGCAGCAGGAAGAATTGCAACAGTCGAATGAAGAATTACAGCAACTCAATGAAGAATTAGAAGAAAAAGCTGAATTACTAGAAGTACAAAATCAAGAAGTCGCCCGGAAAAATCAAGAAATTGAAAAAGCTAGACAGTCTTTAGAAGAAAAAGCCAAGCAATTATTTTTATCTTCTAAATATAAATCTGAATTTCTAGCTAATATGTCCCATGAGTTACGCACGCCACTAAATAGCTTGTTGATTTTATCCAAGCTTTTAGCAGATAATGTCGCAGGTAATTTAACTAGTAAACAAATAGAATACAGTCAAACTATCTACTCTGCTGGCACTGATTTATTAGAGTTAATTAATGACATTTTAGACCTAGCAAAAATTGAATCGGGAACTTTATCATTAGATTTAGAGGCAATTAAATTCGTAGATTTATATAATTATCTCGAACGTGGTTTCTCTCAAGTTGCTGAAAATCAAGGATTGAGTTTTGCCATTCAACTAGGCGATAACTTGCCCCCAACAATTGTTAGTGATGCCAAACGCCTGCAACAAATACTCAAGAATCTTTTATCTAATGCCTTTAAATTTACTGAAAGGGGAGGCATAACTTTAACAATTAGTATGGCTGTACTCGATACTGGCAATCCCATGATTGCCTTTGCTGTTAGTGATACAGGTATCGGTATTCCAGCCGAGAAGCAACAGGTTGTATTTGAAGCATTTCAGCAGGTAGACGGTACAACCAGCCGTAAGTACGGAGGTACAGGTTTAGGCTTGTCTATTAGCCGCGAACTAACACAGATGTTAGGCGGTAGGTTAGAACTTGTCAGTCAACTAGGACAGGGAAGTACCTTTACACTTTATCTACCCCAAACCTATCCCAGCACTGGAGAAACTCAGCCTCTTACCGCATTACCTCCAGCACCTATTCTGCGAGAAACCCCAATAGAAAAGCTGATCGAACCCTCACCCAGCCAAATCCCAGACGATCGCCAAAAAATTCAGCCAGGCGATCATGTGTTGCTAATCGTCGAGGATGATGAAAAATTTGCCCGCATCCTCCTAGAAATGGCACAGCAAAAAGGTTTTAAGGTCATAGTTGCGCTGCAAAGCAAACAAGCTTTAGCCTTAGCGGAACAGTATCAGCCAGAAGCAATTACCTTAGACATAAATCTGCCAGATATAGACGGGTGGACACTGTTAGATCGATTAAAACACAATCCCCAAACTAGACATATTCCAGTCCATATCATGTCTGTAGATGACAGACAACAACGGGGTTTAAAGTTAGGAGCAATCACTTACTTACAAAAGCCTGTATCAACAGAAGCACTCAATCAGGTATTTACTGATATGAAAAGCTTTATTGCGCGGAAAGTCAAACATCTTCTAGTGATAGAAGATGATCCTGTGCAAGCTCAAAGTATTATCGAACTCATCGGTAATACAGATGTGCAGAGTACATCTGTGGGTACGGGAACAGCCGCACTAGAAATTTTAAAAACCCAGCAGTTTGATTGTATTGTCTTGGATCTAGGTTTGCCTGACATGACTGGCTTGGAACTGATTGAATACATCAAGCAAGAACCGAACCTCTTGAAACTCCCAATCATTGTTTACACAGGCAAAGAACTCTCTCGTCATGAAGAAACCCAACTTAGAAGACTAGCAGAGACAATTATTGTCAAAAATGTGCGATCGCCTGAACGATTGTTAGATGAAACTGCTTTATTCTTACATCGAGTCCAAGCCAACTTACCCCAAGCCAAACGCCAAATCCTCGAACAACTGCAACAAGCTGATCCTGTGCTAGCTAATCGCAAAATTTTGATTGTCGATGATGACCTCAGAAATATCTTCGCCTTGACTAGCCTGTTAGAAAGTTATCAAATAGAAGTTCTGTTTGCTGAAAATGGGCGAGACGGAATTGAGAGACTACAAGCTAACCCTAATGTTGATGCCATATTAATGGATGTGATGATGCCAGAAATGGATGGCTATGAGACTACCCATTACATACGCCAACAACCACAATTTCGTACCCTACCAATTATTGCCCTCACCGCCAAAGCCATGCCAGGCGATCGCGAAAAGTGCATCGGAGCTGGTGCTTCTGATTACATCACTAAACCCGTAGATACAGAACAGTTGCTGTCACTACTTAGGGTTTGGTTGTATAGGTAATTGAACATTTTCCTCTGTTTCCCCTGCTTTTTGCCATCCCTAATCCTCAATATTTTTCCTTGATTGCATAACATTACGTCTATCTGATGATACTTAAATATCAAACGTCCTCCTAGAAGTGAATCACCCCCTAATTTTTAGGGGGATTTTTATTTTTTGAATGGCTCTCCCGTAATGACTTAGGATTGCTATATATTTTGCAATCATGACTATGATTTTGCCTAAACCCAGCTTAGAGGACATTGAAATTCAGTTGTTATTGGAAGGGTTATACCAGTATTACGGTTACGACTTCCGTAATTATGCCCTGGCTTCCCTCAAACGCAGGATTCACAACTTTATGCACTCTCAGGGTTTAAAGAATATTTCTGCATTACAAGAAAAACTACTACACGATCGCACCTGTATGGATCGCTTTTTAGTGAATCTTACAGTCAATGTGACATCAATGTTCCGTGATCCTAGTTTTTATCTGTCTTTTAGAAATAACGTAGTACCACTGCTGAGAACTTATCCCTTTATTCGCATCTGGCACGCTGGTTGTTCCACTGGGGAAGAGGTCTACTCAATGGCAATTGTACTACAAGAAGAACATTTATATCATCGTTGTCGCATATATGCTACTGATACGAATGAAAAGGTATTGCAAACTGCCAAAACTGGGATTTTTCCTCTCAAACTCATGCAAGAGTATACTCAGCTTTATTTGAAAGCAGGCGGTAAGCAGTCTTTTTCAGAATACTATACCGCAGCTTATGACCATGCGATTTTTCGCGCCTCATTAAGAGACAATGTCATCTTTGCCCAGCATAATCTCGCCACTGACAGTTCTTTTAATGAATTTAATGTCATATTTTGCCGCAACGTTTTAATATACTTCAATCAGATACTACAAAAACAAGTACATACATTGTTCTATAACAGTTTGTGTAATTTTGGTATTTTAGGTTTAGGTAGGCAAGAATCACTCAGATTTACGCCCTATGAGCAATACTATGAAGAAATAGCTAAAGGTGAAAAGCTTTACCGGAGGCTAAATTAGTGTGCTTTAAAATTGTAGTGATAGGAACTTCTTTAGGAGGGTTGTCGGCTTTACAAAATATCCTAGGTGATTTACCTAGCGATTTTCCAGCAGCGATAGTCATTGTGCAACATCGTCACAAAGAATCTGACGAAACTTTCAAGGTATTACTCCAAGAATACACATTATTGCCTATCCAGGAGGTAGAAGACAAGTATGAAATCATCCCAGGTAGAGTCTACTTAGCACCGGCAGATTATCATTTATTAGTTGAACCTGGTTATTTTGCGCTTTCTATTGATCAACCGGTTTCTTATGCTAGACCATCTATAGATGTGCTGTTTGAATCAGCAGCTGATACCTACGCAGAACGAGTCATTGGTCTGATATTGACAGGGGCCAATCAAGATGGTAAACAAGGCCTCAAAAAAGTAAAAGCACGGGGAGGTATTACCATCGTACAAGAGCCAAGTACAGCCCAAAGCCCAATTATGCCTGCCGCCGCTATTGCCGATCTGGCAGTAGATTGGATTTTGCCGCTACCAGATATTTCTCATTTACTAGTCAATCTTTGTCACTCTACAGGGAACTGAACTTATGCAGCCCGAACCCAAAGTAAACATCCTCCTGGTGGATGATAAGTTGGAAAATTTGCTGGCACTAGAGGCGATTTTGGAGCGTTTGGGTGCGAATCTAGTCAGAGCGACTACTGGCGAGGAAGCTTTAAGGTGTCTGCTGCATCAAGATTTCGCCGTCATTTTGTTGGATGTGCAAATGCCAGGGATGGATGGTTTTGAAACTGCCACCCTAATTCGTAGCCGGGGGCGATCGCGTCAAACTCCGATTATCTTTTTGACGGCATTTAGTACCAACGACCAAATGCTATTTAAGGGTTATGCTTTAGGGGCTGTGGATTATCTGCTCAAACCCATAGACTCGAATATTTTGCTGTCTAAAGTGACAGTATTTGTAGAACTATTTAAGAAAACTCAAGCAGTCCAAAGTCAAGCAGCTCAACTCACCGCCATGAATGCCGAACTACGGCAAAGTAAGGAAAGATTTTGTTCTTTGAGTACCTGTTCACCTGTAGGCATTTTTGAAATTGACACAGAAGGTTTATGTAAATATACTAATCCTCGTTATCAGGCAATTTGTGAATTGAGTGCTGTAGAGAGTTTACAAATAACATGGCTAGAATCAGTTCATCTAGAAGATAGAGAAAGAGCGATCGCCAGTTGGTCTGCATATATTCAACAAGGTACTGATTATTCCGAAGAATTCCAGTTTCAAACAACTGATGGTAGTTTGCGGTGGGTACAAGTGCGTTCTTCGCCTATGATCTCCAATCAAGGCGAATTATTAGGCTATGTGGGGACTTTAGAAGACATTACCGCCCGCAAACAAGCCGAAGAAATTCGCGCTCAAGTCATTCGGGAACAAACTGCTAGACAAGAAGCAGAAGCCACAAATCGAATGAAGGACGAGTTCTTGGCGGTGTTATCCCACGAACTCCGCACACCCCTAACCGCGATGTTGGGCTGGTCAAAAATCCTCCGCGCCAAAAAATTAGATGAAAAAGCTACAGCCCGCGCCTTAGAAGCAATTGAACGGAATGCTAACACTCAGGTGCAGCTAATTGAAGATATTTTAGATATATCTAGGATTATTCGGGGTCAGCTGAGGCTCAATTTCTGTGCTGTCAATCCCATCACTGTGGTCGAAACAGCTTTAGAGGTAGTGCGACCCCTCGCGGATACAAAAGGAATTAAATTATGTACTGCCCTCGATGCTACCTTGGGTTCAGTCTGTGGCGATCCGGCTCGTTTGCAGCAAATTATCTGGAATCTCCTTACCAACGCTATTAAATTTACACCCGAAGGTGGTCAAGTAGAAGTACACCTAGAAGGTGTAGAATCGGAAAGCTTTATTCAAGATGAACTCTTACCGCCAAAAGACAATCATCACTCTTCCACTTCTATTGCTTTGAGTATTCCTAAATCTTCTGTTTGCGCTCAAATCAAAGTCATCGACACAGGAATTGGGATTGACCAGAAATTTCTTCCCAACGTATTTGAGCGTTTCCGGCAAGCAGACAGCACTACCACGCGATCGCACAGTGGACTAGGTTTGGGACTGTCGATCGTCAGGCATTTAGTAGAGTTGCACGGCGGCAAAATAGCTGCGGACAGTCCCGGAGAAGGGCAAGGTGCAACTTTTACTGTACAGCTACCACTGATTTACACAGGTAAAGAGATTTTTGGTCAACCAAGAGAAAATATTCTGGCTCTTAATTCTACTCCCCTCGAAGGCATCAACGTATTAATTGTTGATGATGAAACCGATACCCGTAATTTCTTGGTTTTCTTGTTGGAAGAGTATGGAGCGATCGCCGATATTGCCGCATCAACTGATACAGCCTTAGCACTGATTGAACAATCAAAACCAGATATTCTGATTAGTGATATTGGAATGTCAGGACAAGATGGCTACACTCTGATTCGGAAATTACGCGGTCTTGAAGCACAACAGGGAGGCAATATTCCCGCGATAGCTCTCACTGCATTTTCTCGTGAAGAAGACCGTCTGCAAGCTCTCAAAGCTGGGTTTCAACAACATATCTCTAAACCTGTTGACCCCAATAAATTAATTGCTACAGTCACTAGGCTGCTACAATTACCGTCTTCAGTTTCCATGAGTTAATGCGAATATATTGTAAAAAAAAGGCGGAGTTATCCGCCCTAGATATTCACCATTCTTGATAATCAGATATTTTCGATTATCTGATATGGATATGAAGAATATATGACAAAAATGTGGCATTCTCTTCTCTAAAGAATCTTACTGGAAAAAACTGATGAGAATGATATATTTCTTATTAGTCTACTGTAGTAGAAAAATTTTTTTTACAAAAGTTTATATATAACTCTCATGTAGATATATAAAAATTTGTAACCCGTGCTGTATTTTACAATAATTAACTAGTTTTTTATAAAAATATCAAATTTATTAATTACTTACTTATGATGGTAATATTTTTTTCTAATTGATATAGAATACAAAAATTATATTACTACAGCGATTCTTACGCAGCTTTTAGACTTATATTTATCACACTCAAGACCTAAACATAAGTTTACAGAACCTTTGCAATACTTAATTAATTTATAATTAAAAATATTTAATATAGATTAAAAAAAATAACTAATATCATAAATTATGAACTTTATCAGGCAATATTAAGAGTAAGCTTAATTATTGAAACCTAGTTGAAAAGTTAAGTAAATAAGCCACAAATAAACTTAAAGAATCATTAGTATTTCAGATAATTACTTCTTTTAGTGTTAATGGCTAATGATTAAAAGTTGAATTGTGCTAGCTTAATTACTAGGTTGTTGAGCAAAGTGGTGACAATCTCATCGGCATTAACTACTAAAGATTAAACACCAAGCAACCTTAACAACAAGAAGTAACAATGATAGAAAAGATTTTGCTAGCGGTTTCTGGGTTAGGACACGCCGAAGAAATGCTCAAAACTTTGAAGGAAGTGCCATCAATCCAAAATGCAAAAGTAACAGTTCTGCACGTTGTTCCTGCTCAAAGCACTTCGGCGGCAATGACAGACAAATGGGAAGAAGGTGGTAAAATTCTAGCGAATGCCATTCAATCTTTGAATTTAGATCCTTCTCAAGTATCTTCGATATTGCGCCAAGGTGATCCGAAAGATGTTGTCTGTCAGGTAGCAGATGAAATGGATGCTGACTTAATTATTATGGGTTCACGCGGACTCAAGCGTCTGCAATCAATTTTATCGAACTCAGTCAGTCAGTATGTTTTTCAATTGTCTTCTCGCCCCATGTTGCTGGTTAAGGATGACATTTATGTCAAAAAAATTAAGCGCATCATGGTGGCGATGGATAACTCTGATGCAGCCAAACATTGCTTAAATTTAGCTTTCTTCTTATTGCAGGGTATTCAGGGTAGTCAATTAATTTTGGCGAATGTCACTACTGATTTACGTGGTAAAACCTCGGAAGTGGCTGAAATTAGCCCAGACAAAAACCCAGTTTTAGCCGCAGCCGTAGCAGAAGCGCAAAAATACGGTGTGTCTACTCGCTGCTATTCCAGTAGCGGTAAACCTGGAGAAGAAATTTGTCGCTTGACAGAACAATTGAGCGTAGATTTATTATTGCTCGGTTCTCCCGATCGCCGGCCATCAGTGGCTAAGAATTTTGTCGATATCGACCGGCTCATCGGTGCTTCTCTGTCAGATTATGTTCGTGTTAATGCGACTTGTCCTGTTTTATTAGCACGAACAACTGCTTAACTGCCTTCTTAGTCTAGCAGTTGATCAATAAAAACCCCCATACCATACAGTATAGGGGGTTTTATTTTATACAGACAATGATCAACTATCTTTTTTACCTTCGCGGCTGGCAGTTTGGATGTAAAGAATTATCAAAAATACGGCGGGAACTAGCACGAACAGAATGCTCGCTACGAACCCTAGCTCATTAACTTGCATGGCAAGGAAGCCTCTCTCTAATTTCCATTTAACAATTTTAGAATAGCATTATCAATGCCAGTGTTAGCTCTTTTTTTTTACTTCCCTGCATCAGCCTTTGCAGGGAAGAATTAAAAAGATTAAGGTTTAGTCACTACGCTGACTGCGCCATTTACTAAAGTTTGACAAGCGAGACGGTAATTAGCAGGCTTTTTCTTCAGCATCCGGTTTTCCACATCTGTAGGAGTAGAAAGATTTTCTATGCCTTCAACTATCTCAACTACACAAGTACCACACTGACCGTTACCGCCGCAATTTGTGAGTTTGCCAATAAATTTATAAATGTCAATCCCATTTTCTATTGCTTTTAACCGCAAATTAGCACCATCCGCCGCGATGATTTCTTTATTTTCTTTGACAAATTTGATATTGCCCATAACTGAATAATTCCTCTTTAACTGCACGCTGGCCGGGCTGTACATCTATCTTACTGAGTCTACCCTAATTTATTACAAAAAATTAAGAATCATCAAGAGAGAATAAGCACAAAAAAATAGGACAGGTGCTTTACCTGTCCCATCAATTGATTATTTCTTAACTTACCTAAATCCCACTGCGGCTTGCCATACGAAAGCAAGCAATAAAAAGAAAACGGGAATAAGGGGGAGAACGTCTACCAAAGGATCAAAAATTTGGTAAGCTTCAGGCAATTTTGCTAATAACAGTGCTGCTTCCATGTTTGTTTAAATCCACCTAATCCAACACAGCTTTCATAATTGAGATGTATCTTAACACGGTTTGGGCATTGGGAATTGGGCAATTCCATTTTGGATAGGATTTCCATGTGACATCTAAAATTCCTATTCCTCATTCCCTATTCCCAATTCTCCATTTTCTGATGAATTGAGCCAGTGACCAAACTCTGCCATGAAGCGATCGCTTAATATAGCTTCCCGAATTTTTTGGGTAAAACGAATCAGTTCGGTAATATTATGAATACTCAATAAGGTATAGGCTAAAATTTCTTGCGATCGCACTAAATGGGAAATATAAGCCCGGCTAAAATTTTGACACGCATAACAAGGGCAAGTTTCATCTAGCGGCGTAAAATCTTCACGGAATTTCGCATTTTTTAAATTCCAACGTTCACCTTTAACCATTGCTGTGCCATGTCTAGCCCAACGGGTAGGAATCACGCAATCAAATAAGTCTATACCAGAGGCGATCGCAATTACCATTTCTCGATACGTACCTACACCCATTAAATAACGTGGCTTTTCGGGTGGTAACAAGGGTGCTGTAGCTTGGACAATTTGCGCCATCATTTCTGGCGGTTCTCCCACACTCACACCGCCAATCGCGTACCCAGGTAAATCTAGCTGAGTTAAAGCATTAGCAGCTTTGGCACGTAAATCTAGATATACGCCTCCTTGCACAATACCAAATAATGCCTGATCACTACGCTGATGAGCGACAGTGCAGCGTTCTAGCCAACGGTAAGTGCGCTCAGTTGCAGCTTCTACCTCTTGGCGGCTAGCTGGGTAAGGTGGACATTCATCAAAGGCCATGATGACATCAGCCCCTAGAATATTCTGAATTTCTATCGAGCGTTCTGGCGTTAACTTAATAATTTGCCCATCATGAGGAGAGCGGAAAGTTACTCCTTCTTCCGTAATTTTCCGCATTTCACTTAAGCTGAACACCTGAAACCCACCAGAATCAGTCAGCATCGGCCCATCCCAGCCCATGAACTTATGCAAACCGCCTCCACCAGCAACAATTGCTTCCCCTGGTTGGAGATGGAGATGATAGGTATTAGATAGAACCATCTGCGCCCCAGTTTCTTTTAATTGGGCTGGGGTAACAGTTTTGACATTAGCCAGCGTTCCCACAGGCATAAATCGAGGAGTTTCTACAACACCGTGAGGGGTGAAAAATACACCGGCTCTAGCTTTAGTCTGGCTACAACGCGCCAGAGACTGAAAAGAAAATATGGCACTCAAGGTAAAAATAAGGTGATTTCACTATATGGACAAACTTAATGAGAACTTAAGCGTAAACTTACTTATTGAGATGATGGTCAATTTTCCATGTTCAACCCAAACCTGCATTTCTTTGTTCCTCAAGCATAAATTCTCACAATAATTGGTAATAGACAAACAGCAATTGATGTTACTTCATCTGCTACCGTGTATCTATTACCAATTTGTAACTTTTTGAGTATATTGTATTTAGATTATTATTTAAAACGAATCACAACAGTCATCATCAATTTCTGCATCCCATCTAGCAGCCAGCACTTCATCCATCATCGCCTCTATAGGATTGACATTCCATCGCCTTTCTTTGCGTTCTTGCATAGGGGTTGATAAGGGAATCAATCGCAAACAGATGCCTTCTTGCATTAAATCAAAGTAGGTTTCTTGTTGCAGAGACTGCTTGAGTTCTAAATAATCAAAACTATCAACATTCAAGTAAAGCGCATTGTTAGCGACTAAGGTAGACCTTTGCGGGTTAGCAAATACTTCCATCACATCCCCTTCACCCTCGCTCAGTAGCTTATCTTCTTGGGTGTAGATGTAGTGGACTCGACCTAAATCAGCCAATAGTCGTTTCATGTCGAGTTTGTTCACAATGATGCCCGTGTTAACAATGCACGGAGCAGGTATCTTGGTGTCGGGTAGATGATGACTCATAGAAAAAATGAAAATGAGCGTGAGTGAGTCCAACGCAGCTAGACAATTGCTTACACAGCTTGTTGAGCCTCTACATAAAAAAATATCAACTTTTGAGCGCGATCGTTTAATAACCTCAAGTAGATTATTAACTTTCGGTGGCAAAACAAAACTATACTACGTAGGAATTTACTGTGTCGCAATTTTAGCTTGTTGAATCTAAATGGTATTGCGTTGTGATAAGCGGGAAAAAAACGAGATTACAGAGTCCAGCATAGCAAAATTTGCTGAGTGATCCCGTCATTAACCACAATCTTATTTAAAGATTTAAAATTTATGAGGACTTACACAACGAGACGCCTTGCTGTGAGAGGATATAAGGCTTACATCGTGAGATGTTAAGTGTTTTTTCCGTTCCCTGCGGTAGCGTTGCGTATCCGTAGAATTCACCCCGAAGGGTACGCGAAGCGTGTCGTAGACACAGGCTAGTTGAGATACTCACCAACCTAAAGGTGCGATGATTCTTGACGGTTCACGGCAACTAGCAACCGTTTAAAATGCTATGAGTTGAACTAAAAACTCGTACACCAAGCTTGATTAAACTCTTGATAACTCATATTTTCTGCACAGTACCACATCAGTTTGTAGGCATCACAATATAGTTGTAAATTCTGTTCTTGTACCGCATCAGCAAAATATTCCTTTAAAGACACAATAACTTTTGGTAACTGTTCATGCAGAATAGTTTCTTTGATATTATCTGCTGCTCGTTTGCGTAAAGATTTGTTTTTAGTTGCCTTGAGCAGGGCTAATAAAGTTGTCAATGCTATTTCATTACCTGGATCAAATTCCGCTAACTTGTAAGCCCTGCGTCTTTTAATATTTTCATCATCAGAGGATGATATACCTCTAACTAATGCCGGAACTTTTCCAGCATTAGAAGAAAATATAGGGTTATATTGTAGTAGCTTTTTATTTTTTTGTTTAGTTTTAATTCCTCCGCAACGCAAGACAATTAAATTTTCTACAGCTTGTCGTTGTTGTGATGTATCTATAGCTGATGTAGCTATTGTTTCTAATGTCGAAATAGCGATCGCATTTCCAGCATCTAGTTTTCCCAATGAATAAGCAGCTTTGCGGCGTGTGGCTTCATTCTTAGTACATTGTATCACTTGTACCAACGCCGCGATCGCGATAGAGTTACTGGGGTCAACTCTACCCAAACTATAGGCTGCTTGCCAACGGATAGATTCATGACGGACTGTTTTAACTAAGTTTTCTAGTGTAGCGATCGCAATTTTATTTCCAGGGTCAAAAGTTCTACCCAGACTGTAAGCAGCATTCCAACTATCAAACTCATTTTGGCATGATTGAATAAATTTTTCTAGGGCGGCGATCGCTTTTACACGATCAGTTTTGAGTAACGCTACCCGCGCACCTTCCACAATAGGCGGCGGATATCTCCACCACTTTTGTTTTTGCAAATGAAAATAGCCAAAACGCCACCTAATTAATTGCTGAATAATGTCATCAGCATTTTGATAATCGCCAAACTCTGCTAGACATTGTGCTGCTAAAAAGTAGGCTTGATAACCATAAAATCCGCCACATTTATCATCAAAATTAATTAAAGCTTGGATAAATGCTGTTTTATCTGCTTGCAGTATATCGTTTCTACCAAGCCATAGTAAAATTACTTCCCGCCATTGTGGTTCAAAAATATGGTAATTATTTTCTATATGTAGTGAACAATTTTCACTACTCTCCATTTGAGAATTTAAGAAGAACTGCCAATTTGTAGTAGCTTGAGCAGCAAAATATTCTTGAAAAGTTGGATGGTAAAAAGCATAAACTCTTTCGCTTACATTTTCTGAAATCCCAACTTGATTTAGCCAACCTAATTGCAAAGCTAATTGGAATAAACCATCATCAGGATTACCCAACACTTGACATAAAAAGCTATGTTTCAGGCGAAATTTAGTTTTCTCTTGAGTAATAGCTAATAATGCTAATTCTCCTAATGCTTTATTTAATTGCTGTCTCTCAGCTAAATTTGTAGGAAAACGGTCTTGCTTCCACTCATAAATTGCCTCAACAAATTGCTCATATAGCATGGCTTTAGTAGTAGGCAAGCTTCCTTGTCCCAATCCCCAAATGCGGCATAATAAAGCCAACCGTAAAGGATTTTTCACAGCATCTCTAATTCGTCGCCGTTCGGGTTGATCTAACTCAAAGCGTAGTTTTTCACCTATAGTTGAATCTGCACGAAACCATCGTTGAATAAATTGTCCTACTCGATCTGGTGTTTGACTATCACCGTAGGTAAAATGCAAGTTGCAATAGGTATCGAAATTTTCTAAAACATTCTTCCCCGCATCCCAAACATTGCGCCGACAAGTCAAAATCACCGTAGCATCTGCTACCCAACCTTTAAGATAACTGGCGATTTTTGCTAAAGCCAGAGTAGATGCGATCGCCATTTCATCTACAGCATCTAGTAATAACCATACCCGTCCCTGATTAAACTGTTGGCAGAATTCCTCCTCTATCTCTGCGGAAACACGTAGCTTGCGAGTAGCTGAAGGTAGCCAATTTTGAATTAAATACTGTTCTAAACTCTTACCCTGTAAGTCTGCTAAAGAAATCCAGATTGGCAAGTCTGTAGTATTTTCTAATACCCAAGTAGCAATTTTCTGAAGTAAAGTAGTTTTTCCTGCCCCTGATTCGCCAATAATAGCAATCCGTTTACTTTGTTTTGGTTTGATTACCTGTTGCAAAAATTCCTCATGGTCAAAAGTTTGAGTAACTTCAGTATCGTCAGGTTCATATAAACGAGAACCTTCTTGGGGAGTCACATCACCACGATAACGCGATCGCTTTTTCTGTTCCACCAATCCCAAAGACACATAAACTTGATCCAATTCAAAACTTAAACCATCAGCGATAGTTAGAGGATTGGTTGTGAGTCGTTTAATATTGTTGACTTCTAAATCACCACGACAAATTTGTTGCCAATCCAGGAGTAATACAGAAGAAGAGTTTTCAATAGATATCTCTGTTCTGGCTGCGACTTGCTGAGACTTTACTGGACGACGACATTCCCATTCCCGATCAAATTGTTGCAAGTTGGCTGCTATATCTTGGCGTTTATGCCACAAATTGAGAGTAAAGTGCCAAATTTCCGAACCGCTACGAGATGGACGGTTATCTTCTAAAATCTCCAAAAAATCAGCAAACCGCTTCAGGGATTCCTTAATTTGTTCGGCGTTTAATTCAATATCACCAGAAATCAAACTTGTTAGAGACTGGATAAATCTAACTTTCGTTCTGACAACTAACCGATATTCACTTTGCCAACGAGTTTGAATCTGAGGACGCAAAGCATCTAAAGCTGCATCATCGCAGTCTATTGCATCATTAGCATAAGCCAACAACAACCCTAATAAATGCCGCGATCGCCTTTTTGCTTCTGGGCCATAACTCGCTCTTGCCATTTTTATTGTCGCCGAAATTAACAAAGTCCGGGGAATCCCCTAAGTTTAGCAACTTCCCCCAGCTTGCACAGCCAGATTTTACAAGCAGTTGAGACAATAAGCATCTTGATTCGCTTAGGGGAAACTCCTCCGCATATCCTGAATTTATAGACAAAGCGACTCAAGCATATAAATAGAAACCTCAATCTATAAATCAGCAACCGAAAAATATTACTAAAAACGATTATGTTAAAACTAACTTACACAGAAAATAGCTTTCACCTAGAACATCTCAACGAATCTTTGTCAGATTGGGTAAGCACAAGAGTCATCTTAGCTCTGCGTTCAGCTACAAAACTTCATATCGAACCCAGCACTGCGGCATTTCTGATTGCAACTGAATCATCTCTCATACCTGACTTAGAACAGCTATCTCAAGAACATCCCTTAGAAATTTGCCCTTGTGACACTTCCTCAGCCGAAGTTATTCTAAAAGGCACTTGGCTAACATCCGATATAGAAAGCGAAACAGGAATTTTTGTGACAACCTTGAGGCAATCCACTGAATTACTCCTCCAACACCTCTTCAAAACCCAGCAACAACCAACTACAGCCTTAGTGAATTAACTTAGGAAACACTCTGCGCCCCTCTGCATTCACTTAGCGTTACTCTGCGTTAAAAAACTTACAAGCCTTAGTCACCCTCTTGTATAAGTCTTGCTGTTCGCGGGACTATGGTACAACTTCCGAACCCAGTCTTGAAAACTGTCCTAGCCAGTTGTGCCGCCTTTCCCCGAACAGCACCCCCTTCAAAAATATTGACACAATTTTCAGTCTTGCTGTTTGCGGGACTTTGGTATAACTTCCGTTCCAACCTGTTAAGTTGTCCAGCCTAGTTATGCCGTTTTCTCCCCAAATAGCATCCTCATGTTTTAACACTATTACTCTTATGAATACTCATAATACCAACCGTACCGATCAGGTAGCACAGGAAGATTTGGTAATGTTTATCAATGCTTGTCTTGCTTGCACAGGACAGCGTGAATTTTATGATGATGCTTACGGACAAAGACTATCAATTGATTTTTTACACGATTATATTCTAGGTAACTACCGCCTACTGTATGTCCGTTCCTTAGCAGCAGGTATCAACCATTTCAATCAAGCCCAAATCATCCTGAAACTACTAGCCACAGGAAGTGATACACATCCAGAGCATCGAGAAGAAGAAGGCTCACTCATCGCCCATGCACTCAACACTCTACCACCGCAGAGAGCTTGGGGAGTATTGCAACAACTACGCCAAAGAAAAATTAACAATCGTCGTAGTAGAGCGATCGCACGGGATTATTTAAGTATGCGGCGTGATCTAAATTTTGATGCTGTGAAGTATCGTGCTAAGGTACGAGCGATCGCCACTCATGCACACTTGAAATTACAAGGTGAATTAAGTAATTTCCTGTTTCGCAACGGGCAGAAAAAAGTTTATACCACCGAGCTATTTGAAAACTTTCGCCAAGCACATTACAGTGCTGAAGCAGTGTATCAACTGCCTTTTACAGTCGCCGAAGGCTTGGCCACAAAACATAAAATTCCCCGCGACGTTTTCTTATCCCGAATTCAACAGCAAATGACTTTGGGTGAAAAGTTACGTTTCCAAGGTGCGGCAGAACGTTTTGAAAAAACAAATATATATATAGATGTAGATTTGGGTCGTATTCCCCTCACCAAGCTGGCGTTATATATCCTTTCCTTACCTCTAGAAACACGACAACAGCAACAAGAAGTTTTCACCCAAGCTTTGGTGCGATCGGCACAATTAGTGTTAAAAAAAGCACCTATGCAACTTGGGAAAGTTGCAGCCGTCTTAGATTGTAGCTATTCCAGTTCTGGCTCTAGTGAAAAGCATCGCCGTCCTTTGGGTGTAGCCGTTGCTGCACACTACCTATTAAAAGCAGCATCACGAGAATATCAACCCTTTTGGACAGTACCCACCACAGATCCACTCCAAGCCCGTCCTTTTGGACAGACTGACTTAGCCACACCACTACTAGCAGCCTTAGCATCCGGCGCAGACTTAGTAGTGATTGTATCTGACGGTTGCGAAAACGATCCACCCAACGGTGCGGCAGAAGTGTTACGAATTTATCGCACCAAATTAGATCCCCAACAACAAACCTCCATCATTCACTGCAACCCTGTATTTAATACTGAAGACTTTTCCTTACATAACCTCAGCCCCAGCATTCCCACTGTCGGACTCAGAGATGCAGAAGATTTACCGACAATGCTCGGCTTTGCCCGGTTTGCTGATGGTTCTGCACCTTTATCAGAACTAGAAGCTTATTTAGCCGCAAGAGTGCAACAAATGTTGAACAATTCCATCAAGGCTTAAACATGGCACAGAAGAAAAGATTATTAACAGATATATCTCTCAAAGGATTAGAAATTGCACCTTCACAAGTCAGAGGCGCAATCCGTATTGTGCCACTAATCCGGCGGAACATACGTAATGATTTGCGCTTAATACGTCGTCCCTATCAAGAGGATATGACAGTCGTTGGACTCGAAGGAAAAATTACAGAACCAGGGATGAAATATTTTTCTTATGTCCCCCACGGCTTAGTCATGTCCTGGACTGATGATGGTAGTCCTGTAGCAGCTTGTGGTGGACAGATAGTCAAGCCTGATGGTCAACGTCAAGAATGTGGTTGTACAAGCGTGCGGTTAATGCACCGTATGGCCAAGCGAGAATCAGCTAACCAACTCAGATTTCTGCCTTTACACCTAGCAATGGAAGGTTTTTTATCGCTGTTTTTCTCTGGACCGACAATTGCTTGGAGTGAATATTCTAAATATGCACTCTCTCATGGGTTGGGTTCGCGCTACGAAACTTCGGTGAGTGGACGTTACATTGCTGGCTTGGAAGATGCTTTACGTGTGTTTGAAATTCACGAAAGACAAGTTGGGGTGTTAGTCTTCGTTGCCGAATCATTAGCATCAGCTTTTGTAGTCCCCACTCCAGAAGACTATCGTGCCTTACATACCAGCCTTCTAGAGGATTTCTACGGTGAGTTGATTTACCAGTACAGCTTACTTTACGACACAACCTGGCCAATGGACACAACTATAGAAGATGAGTCTAAGATTAATAGTTTGGCAGATTTGAAAGGAGCGATCGCTAAAATGCGAGATGACTGGGCATCGTTCCAAGGCTTTATGGCAGAGGGATTATTACAACGCCAGTTAAATTCTCAGATAGTTTATACGGCTGGTTCTTTTCTACTGCAAAGATTCATCACAGACTTACAACCCAAACACAAAAACTACATTGGCGAAGTAATCATCCGGGAATCAGGAGAACTAGAATATCTCAAAACTTATCGCCTATCAGAATCACAAACTCGTCGGGCTTACCTACTAAGTCAGCTAGCCAAACACAACTGGAATCTCGAAGCCACTGCCAAGGCACTCTCCCAAACTAGCCATGACTTCATTTCTCGTCTAGAATCTGCTGGCTTTGGATACTTGCTAAATCAAGCAGTGCGTGATGCTGCACTCAAAAAAACCAAAAAATCATCGAGATGATTGGCTCACGTAGGTAGATTAGAGGAAATAGCAGAAAAATTGTAGCCTGGAATGCTTATCTGATAAGGATTCTGAAGAGTAATAAAAAGACTGCAAGATTTTTTTCAAAAAAAGGAGTTGACAATAGTGGGGAGGTTAGATATATTGGATAAGTGCCTGAA
>NZ_CAWUDL010000079.1:0-31770 GCF_963920945.1 Anabaena sp. CCY 9402-a | reverse complement strand
ATTTTATCTCAGTTATATCTCCTATAATCCCTTCACAGTCAGCTTTTTATCTTTTCTAGACAAGTCTATTAATTACCCTTCACTAATTAACTTTAACAAGGCTTCTGTTGATATCTTGCCACTCATATCAGCACCTTCCAATAGGCTGTCTGCTAAGTCTCGCTTGTGGTGATGCAATTCTACAATCTTTTCTTCAATAGTATCCTTTGCTACTAGACGATAAATGGTCACTGGGCGTTGTTGCCCAATGCGATGGGCGCGGTCTGAGGCTTGGTCTTCCACGGCGGGATTCCACCAAGGATCTGTATGGATGACATAATCGGCGGCAGTTAAATTGAGTCCTGTACCCCCCGCTTTGAGACTAATGAGAAAGACATCGCCGTTCCCTGCTTGAAACGCATCTACCCTTTTTTTGCGCTCGGCGACGGAAGTGCTGCCATCTAAGTATTGATAATGAATACCTTGCTTCTCCAAGTAATCTCGGATGATGTGTAAATGGTCAACAAACTGACTAAACACCAATGCCTTATGGCGATTTTCTAGAAGTTCACCCAACACCTCACCAAAAAGTTGCAACTTGGAACTAGATAATTCAGTATCAGGCATCACCAAGCTGGGATTACAGCAAGCGCGACGCAGTTTCATAATCTCAGCTAAAACCTGTAAATGTTTATTTCCGGCTTCTGCACCACTTTCACTGAGTTTAGATATAGCCTGACGGCGCAATGCTTCATAGAATGCCTTTTCCTCCTGACTCAACTCCACATGAAGTAGAATTTCGGTACGAGAAGGTAGCTCTTCTAGCACCTGATTTTTAGTCCGTCGCAACAGAAATGGTTGAATCAGTTTTTTGAGTTTATTACGTGCAAGTTTATCCTGATATTTTTCAATGGGGATAGCAAAGCGTTGATTGAAGCTTTCAAAAGAACCCAATAATCCAGGATTAATAAAGCGGAACAGATTCCACAATTCGCCCAGGTGGTTTTCAATGGGAGTCCCAGTAGTCAGTAACTTAAAATTAGATTTCAGGTTCATGGCTGCCTGGGAACGTTTAGTGGTCATATTTTTGATCGCCTGGGCTTCATCTAAGACAATCGTTTGCCACTGTACCCCAGAGAGCATTTGTGCTACTTCTTCCTGCTGCAATAAACCGTAACTGCATACCAACATATCCAACGGTTGTAACTGATCCAGTAATTTTTGGCGATTAGCACCACTAAATTGAATAATATTTAAGGTTGGGGCAAACTTCTGGGCTTCACTCACCCAATTCATGCACACGGAAGTCGGGGCAATAATTAAGGTTGGCCCCTCATGGGCGTTTCTGAGGATAACAGCCAAGGCTTGCACGGTCTTACCCAGTCCCATTTGATCTGCTAAACAAGCACCCACACCCCAATGTGCCAGCCGCGCCAGCCAACAAAAGCCATCCATTTGATAGTCACGTAGTTCTGCCTGAAATGTAGATGGGAGTTCTGGTTGGAGGTTTTTCACCTCCTGGAGACGCTGGATATGTGTTTTCCAGTGTTTATCGGCCTTTACCTTACCTACTTCATCGACAAAATCCTCTAATCCTAATGTTGCCAATGGGTGAAAACGGATACCTTTACTATGTTTTTCCGAAAACATCCGCAATTCGTCCAGGCGTTTGCGAAAAGCTTGGGTTAAAGCCAGAAATTGACCATCACCAAGGGGGATAAAACGGCTGGGGGTTTTCTCCAATAGTTCTAGGAGTTGCTGCATATCCAGCACTAGTTCGCTATTCAATTTCAACTCACCAGTGGCAGCAAACCAGTCTTGTTGACGTTGAATGGATAAATTAAAGTCCTTCAGGTCTGCATGGTGGCTAACACGTAGTTTTTCTCCTTCTGGCCATGCCATGACTACGCTGCTTCCTAATGCTTGCAGTTCTAGGAGTAATTCTAAACATTCCTCTGGGTCTTCTATTACCCATTCCCCATCTCGTTCTTCCGTGCGAGTCAAGGTAGGGCAGGCGGCTACAGCGTCTTTGACCAGTTGCTTCTCTTCGGGCAGATTACGTCTAGTTTGCAGACGCTTACCGTCAATCTCGGCAATGACAGTTTCACCACCAGCACCAGGACGGTAGTAGGGGCCACCTTGGGCAAAGGGGCGGGACAAAAGGGTGACTTTCAAGCCAGTATTGGCAGGTAACAGGTGAATATGGGGGAGGGTCTGGGCGGGTACTTCTTCTGCACCTTCTGAGCCGCCACCAATGTCAGAATGCACCGTGACGATGCCAGAGACGGCATTAATAGCTGCCAAAACTTGCTTCTCGGCGATCGCAGGCACATTTAATTTATTATCTTTACCAAGGATCTCTGTAATACGTCGATGTTCGGCAGTAATTTCAATAACTTTGATCCGGGTTGGGGTTTCTTTAATATTCAGAATGTTCTGTGATTCTGGTAACTTGGGAGAAAATTCCAAGGCGAGACGACCTTGTTTTTCTTTTTTGACTAGTAGTTCCGGTTCTCCTTTAACAATTTCTACACGGATATTGGGTGTATCTTCCCAAAAAACCAATGGGTGTCCAATTAAGGCAGAGAAGGCTTTTTCATTGAACATATACTCAACTTTGCCGTAATAGCCCTCACTATATACCTCAATACAACTACATACCCGCATATCTTGGGATGTGATGTAATCAAACTCAGATAATCCACTGTTGAGACGTTTGAGGGCTATAGGACGACCTTTACTCCACTCTCCTTTGGCATTAACTTTCTGTTCCTTTGGTTGCAAGACACATCTGCTGGGATAGAAGGTAATGAACCATGCTAACCGCAGTTCTGACTCTGCTTTTGGGTGTGTTTGTGATTCCTTCTGGAGATTTGCCAGGGCCTTTAAGCACATTTCCCAAGCTTCTTGGGGCTGAATTAGGTCTACGATGGAATGAAAATTGCTATCTTCTCGCAGTGTTGCTGCTTGTTGATGATAGTTACTGCTTGGTTTGAGCCGGGATAGGAGTTCTGCGGTTTCCATTGCCAACCAGTGATGACCGGAGGCAAGCGATCGCCTATATAATGGCTCTAGTAAATTAGGTAAGCGTTTTTTGGCACTATCAGCATCCATCCAGTAAAGGCATAGTGAACAAAACAATGTTTGTAAGCTATTTTCTTCTTCTACGGAAGAAATATGGGAACTGACTACAAATTGTTTTTTGGTAATATCACCTTGCTGGACTTGCAGTACCATTTCCAGTCTGGCATAAATAAACCTCAGCCAATGATCTGATTGGCGGGAAATTAGATTGGCGTAATCTTCTGCTTCTCGCAGGCGTTGTGCTGAACCATCTTTTAAAAGTGCTAGGATGAAAAATAAGCCGCCTATAGTATTGAAATATATTTGGCGTTTGCCTGTAGCTTTTTTCAGGGCTTTGAGAGCATCTGTATAATATTTAAGAGCTTGGTCGTTCTCACCCCGCAGAAAACTCAACCAACCCCAAAAAACGGCAGCGTTATTTTGATATTCATCAGATATCTTCTCCAAACTCTCTTGTGCTTCTTGGCTACAACCTCTTAACAGCAATTGCTCTGTTAAAATCAAGTGCAAATAATCTGAATGATGTTTTCCATCTGTAGAGCATTCTGCTTCCAGCAAGGTAAACGCATCTTCGGACGCAGATAATTTTAATGTGGCATTGAGCAGGATACTAGATATGCAGCTTTCAAATAATCCTTGAGGTAGGGTATGCAGCCAATCTGCATCAAATGGATTATTGCATATCTGCTCTAATATCTTTTCTATTGCTAGTTTTTCTTCGCTATAACTGTATTTCTGGTAATCTTCAATTTGCTTATTAATAAAATCAGGATCTTGGCGGTAAAAACCTATGCGAATTTCTCTGATACACTGGTGCAGGCTTTGGAACATCCGAGATTCGTTTTGCCAGTGCTTCCGTATGGGTAGCTTTTCCTCCACTGCTGTGACTAGAATTTCAAACTGTCCAGTTTGCACAGCATGACGAGTGGCTATTTCTGTGAGTAAAGGATGGCATTCAGGGCCTGATCTATTTTCCTGTACTAATAAGCCTGATTTTACCAATTTATCAATTTGGGGACTGAGGGTTTTAGTACCCCAAGGTTTATTATTTTCATCTAAAGCACCTGTTTTACTAATACAACTTACCAAGGAATTTTTGTCTATCGGTGCATAAATTACCGAAAACAACTGGATAATCTTTTGTATAGAAGGGTGTAACTCGAAATATTTTTTAGCGAGTTGTGCTTGTAGTTTTGTGGGATTAATTTCAAAAGTAGTCATAGGCTGTTCGTGATCTAGTTTTATAAGGTAATCTAAGGCAGCAAATGGGTTCAAATGCTAAATGATCAAATTTAGATGCGCGTCAGCTTACTATTTATTCAGGTCTTTAAATAATTCCATTAATTTTCGTTTACGTCCATGAGTGGCTTCTAGTTTTGAGCGATAAGCAGACCACTCAGCTTTTTGTCCAAGTTGAAAATAAGCAGTTTTTACTTTTTTCAGCCAACTAACCGCCGCCTCATAACGGTCAGCTTTCCCTTGTTCCATAATTGGTTCTGCCCGTCTGCGAGCGTTATCAATTACCCAATTAGGACGATGAGAAACTGCTGCATCCATAACTCGATGAACCAATTTTGAAGCATAGTAACTATCATTTTCTACTGTTGTAATGGCATCATCAATTAATCCTTCATGCAGGAAAATATCAACTTTTGCTTCTTGGATTCCCCAATCTGGTTGACTTCGGAATGTTTGTAGGAAATCTTGTTTGACTGTCAACCAAGTTTCTCCTGCCAAGTCTTCCACTTTTCTATAGTCTCGAAATGATGGTTTAATTTTGAAGGCAATGATGCTGGCAGTTAACGCAGTGGCATTATCCTCTAATCCTTGGGCTAAATCACTTGTCCAAGTAGCAAATTCATATAAACAGTTACCGGATAAATGTATACCTGCTTGAGATATTTCCAATGCTTCCACTAAATACCCATCTTCTCGCAATATTTTGGCTAGGGCAAAACCCTCTTCTGCTCTTTCCATTAGGATTTTAGCCGCAGACATAGCCTCCTCTACTCTTCCCAAAGCTGCTAATTGCGTCAGGTATTGCAGAGTCATTTCTTCCGCTAAAGCTAGATTTAAATACTCTGTATAACGATTTTGGCGTTCCAGAATTTGCAAGCGAATAAATGCTAAATCATCAGCAAAGCTTGGTCGTTCATTTTCCCAAAGTTCTGCGGTGTCATCTCCCTGCATCATCTGTTGCAGAGGTTCGTAATCCCAACCTTGTCGCAATGCTGACAAACTCATACTAAAGTCAGCACTGATTTCGTCTTGCCATGATTCCAACATCACCTGCAAATCTACTATTTCTCCTTTAGATATCTCTGCACACAAAATTGCTTCTGTCCACGCGCTGTCAAGAGGTTCTGCAATGGAATAACTGTCTCCACCATAATCTAGTAACTCGTCCCATTCTTCGGCATAAGTTGCGGTGATAGTTTCGAGAATAGCGATCGCATTATTGCCATCTCCATGTTCTGCCAACTCTCTTGCTTTCTCAATTACAGCTAGTAAATCATCGGTAAATGGGTCATCTTCTGTCCCATACTCTAATTCATTCAATCCATCCCGCAAAATCCGCTTGACATGAGAGCGAAAAGGTGATGTATCAATTTTACTTTGACGGCTAGAAGGATATTTTTCTATCGGTTTCGGCAAATTTATTAAACTTACAAACTCATCAATATCATCAATTAATTCTGGTCTACGTTCCACCAGTTCTTGCAGTAATCGCTGTGCTTGAACAAGATCAAGGTGATTTAATAATTTTTCCAGGGTTGGACGTTCTTCAATCTTCTCTAATTGACGTGAACAGGTTAATAAGGTGGCAACTATATGTTTGCACCAACCATCATAATTATAAGCACAGGTACAATAAACTGAGGTAATTCCACCTGCATCAAAACGAATACTGACTTGGTATGGTGTAATTTCGCTACCCTCCACCTCTGCCTGAATCAGATTGCCTCGTTTTTTGAGATCAGCAATTGCTCCCTTGCGGTAATATTCTTCACCACGACTGTAGGATGAAGCGTTTGATTTGTGGCGTATTATTGCTTCAGAAATTGCTGGAATAGACATAGCACCCAAGTGTTTTATTTCTAGCTTACGCTTAAACTGCCTATTTTGATTTTCGTGCCGACTTCGAGGATGTTCTATGTATCAATAACTGTTGCCAAAATAAGAGGATGAAGAGGTAGGGCGTTTCGTAGTAGAGTTATTGTCTCTCACAACGAAAACTCAAAAAATACTCTTCCGCCCATGCCCGATCTCTTATCACTGTTACAATGTCTGCTACCGCAGAGATCAACAGCCTTGCTGTATCTATCTTTTAAGTCAGAACTAAGTTATCCCGGTGAATGACAGTTTCTGCGCCGGCATAACCTAAGATTGTGGGAATGTCTCTAGAGTGACACCCCCGAATCTTTTCCAGGTCGGTGCTATTGTAGTTAACTAGTCCTCTGGCAATCTCTTGACCGTTGACATCACATAATTGCACTGCATCTTGGCTGTCAAATTCGCCTTCAATGGTTTTAATGCCAGCTGCTAATAAAGATTTACCTGCTTCGACAATAGCGGCGATCGCACCAGTATCTAAATATAATTTCCCCACAGGTACAAGACCATAAGCAATCCAGCGTTTACGCGCTGAGGTGGGTTCTGGTTGGGGTTGAAAATGTGTACCAATGGCTTCCCCTTGTAAAATCTTCTCGATATTACGCGGGAATCTTCCCTGTGTAATCACGGTACGCACTCCCGCCGCGATCGCAATTCTCGCTGCTGAGATTTTTGTCACCATACCACCAGTACCCCATTGTGAACCTTGCGAGCCTGTTTGCACTTGTAATTCTGCCAATTCTTTCATGCTCGTCACTAGAGAAATTGGTTGCGCGTCGGGTACAGAACGAGGATCGGCAGAGTACAATTTATCGACATCGGTGAGCAAAAATAACCAATCTGCTTCTACAAGGCTGGCTACCAAAGCCGAAAGGGTATCATTGTCGCCAAATTTCAGTTCATCGATGGCTACAGTGTCATTTTCGTTCACTACAGGAATTACTCCCAATCCCAGCAATTCACCAAAAGTATTGTAGACATTGAGATAGCGGCTGCGCTGGACTAAATCGCTCCGAGTCAGCAAGACTTGAGCAATTGGCTGTTGTAAGGTGGTAAATAAATCATCATACACCCGCATTAATCGCCCTTGACCAACGGCTGCTACTGCTTGTTTTAGTGCGATCGCTTTGGGACGTTCGGTTAAACCTAAACGCGCACAACCCACTCCTACAGCCCCAGAAGACACTAAAATAACTCGATGACCCTGCTGTCTTAAATAAGTCAGAGTTTCTACTAAAGTGGCGATCGTGGAAAGTGCCAGTTGTCCACTCTGTGGTTGAGTTAGGCTAGATGTGCCGATTTTGACGACAATTGTTTTAGTCATTAGTCAATCCCCTTCGGGGAATTAAAAATTAAAAATTAAAAATGACAATCCCCATAAATAAATTTAAGAAATTGAAACAAAGACTTTTCCTGCTTTGTGCTTAAGCATCGCAACACAATTGTTTCTAAGTTATCCATAAATGAATTTAGGGGCTTGTATCCTTTTCTCCTTCGGGCAAAAAAGCCCTGAGTTCTGGACTAATTAACTAACCAATAAATTGCAAAACGCCAGTCCTTCTATAAGTGAAGGCTGACGCTTTACTAGTTTATTTTTATTTGTTATGAGCTAGGGTCTTTTTTGGCTGACCCCATGTTATTAGTACCTATAATCTCCGATTTTTTTTTGCTCACGGATTTTCTTAATTATTTCTTTAGATTTAGATTGTTTAAGCATTTATTAATCTTTGTGAATTTTTGTGTCCTGGGAGATGATCGAAGCTCCGAGGATCTCTGAGAACCAAACTTCAAAGTTGCGAATGGGATGGGAGCGCAGAGCGGCATCAGGATGGACAATGGGTTCTACCAAAATGGTAAACATACCTAAGCGATTCCCTGCTAAGACATCAGTAAACAAGCGATCGCCTACCATCCCCACTTGATGCACAGGTAAATCCATCGCTTGGAGTGCAGAACGAATTTTTCTGCGGGAAGGTTTGGCTGCACCTAGGTAGTATGGCAGGTTCAGAGAGCGAGCAATACTACCAATCCGGGCTTCGCTCAAGTTATTGCTCACCAAGCAAAGCGTTGTACAGATACGCATTTGCTCTACCCAGTCCTTGAGTTCTGGGGAGGCTGCTCCAACTCTAATCGGTACTAAAGTTTCATCGACATCCAACACCAGCCCTTTCAGCCCATAATGTTGAATAATTTCTGGTGTGAGGTTCAACACAGAACCATTCAAAATCAAATTAGGCTGTAAGAACTTGTTCCAAGTCATAGTCAATAGTAATTAATCATTAGTCATTAGTCATTAGTCATTAGTCAACAGTTATCGGACTGCTTCCCCTGTCACCTGTCCCCTGTCACCCGTCACCTTTCCCCTGTCCCCTGATATTGATTTTCACAGTAACTTAATTGCAGATTGAATCAACCTAAGTCATGATAACTGCTTGACTCTGTGACTAGAATTTTTCGGTTGTATTGAAAATTCTTAATTAAAAATTTAAAAATGCCAGATTTTAATTTTTAATTGAAAACTTTTCATTTTATTCCACTTCATTAAAAAGTTGCTCTTCTAAAAGCGGTTGAACTTCGCGGAACTCTTCTGGAGACAGTAAGACAGGTTCACCAGTTTTTGATATTCTGGCAAAAAAGAGAAGTGGATCAAGAGGGGTGTAAATTGCGTACTCCTGCTCATCATGATAGAAGGTGGTAAGTAATTGCAATTGCTCTGGTTCTAAATCTGCCTCATCCTCTTCAATTTCTAGAGTAAAAAGTTCCGAATCTTCTACTGGTGGTAATTCGCCAGCAACTGTCAAAGCGTAAGCAGTGTTTTTTAGCAACAAGTTTTGCTCGGCTAAGACAGCTTGAGCCGTGCTAAAAATTTCGTCAATTATGGCATCATCTTCTACCAGAACAGCTTCTTCTTCTTCGTCATCACCTTCCCAAGCAAAAATTTCTATGGGTGAATCTACAGGAAGCAACAAAACATATTCTTGTCCATCTGCTGAAAGCGAATGTTCTATGTAACATTCAAGGGTTCGCCCCTTATCATCAGTCAAAGTGATGGAACCTGTGGGAGCTTGATCGTTATTTTCAGAAAATGGAGAAGAAAACATAGCTAATGGATGAAACTTGATAAGTACCAACAGTTGTGAAAATCGCTTTGCTGTTTTATGACAAATCAATGTCAAGCAAATAGCTTTAGATTTAAATACAACTGCCGTGTAACAGCTTTCAGAATATCATGTTCAAAGGTATCAATACTCTATAGCTATTTCTGAACCGTGGGTAATAGCTCGTTTGCTATCTAGCCACTGCTGCAAAATTAGAGATGCAGCTTTGCGATCAATTAAACCTTTATTTCGTGAAGGTGAGCGATTTTCCGCTATGAGTAGTTGCTCGGCTTGAAAAGAAGTTAGTCGCTCATCGACGTAATCTATAGGCAGTTGTAGAGCTTTCGCCAGTCTATTTGCAAATTTTTGGACATGGCGAGCCTGAAAACCTATAGAGCCATCCATTGAATAGGGTAAACCGACAACTAACACCTGTACTTCGCGTTCATGAACTAAATTACGGATTTGCACCACATCTTGCTCAAAGGATTTACGCTCCAGAGTTGTGATCCCTGTAGCGATTAATCCCGTGCGATCGCATCCCGCAATGCCAATCCGCTTGCTACCTACATCTAATCCCAATGCTGATATATACTTTGTGGTCATTAGTTATCTGTTATCAGTTATCAGTGAACTGTTTACTGTTCAATGATTTAACTCCCTTGTCTACCCAGTCCCCAGAAGTTATTTAATTAAATTTGACTTTTGACTTACCCTCCGGGTACTCCTGCGGAGAACTCGTAGAGTAGCCGCTTTCGCGTCTATGACTTTTGACTTGATTTGTCCCCAGTCCCCAGAAGTTACTAATTCTCCTGTTTACCATCCGTTGATTCATGCTGGCAAGATGGGTCAATATTACAGTTTTTGCAGCCAAAATTGACTGATTCTGACGGGTGTTTGATGGGAATTTCTGAAGCTTTTTGCTGTCTAGCTTCTGCCCAAGACATCCCACCGGGTATGGGTTTACGGGCTGGTTGTAAACCTTGAAGTACGTCAGTCCACTGAATGCCTTCTAAGGAAACCAATTTGGATTCCCGTAGTTTGTGCCACACAGAGCGGGACATAACTAATGTATGTTCTATGCGTTTCGCTCCAATGCGCTCTAAATACTCTTCTCTTTCTGGCTGATAGTCAGAAGACGCTAGTTTTAACCCTTGTTGCGGAAAATCTTGGGCAATGCGAGCCAACTGAGCCAGTAGCTCTGGATATAGCCAAGTATAGGCAGGATGAACGGTGAGGGTGGCGACGTGGGGGGTTTCGCCTTTGCGATCAAGCTGCACCTGAAAATAGCCGATGGCTGCTTTACGTTGGGGTTCAAACACGTAGCCACTGACTACTTCGGTTTTTGTTACCCATTGCTTAATAGCATCAGACAATGCAGCGAACAAAGTGGTTTTAAAATCACGGTTATTGCGATCGAATACTTGACGCACTAAAGGCGGCATTGATGCTGTATCTAATTGATATAGTAACTGGGCATCAGCATTACTTACAGGTAGAAGGTTAGGCAAGTCTGGTTCGGCTTGCGCTAATTCTGTGAGCAGTTCCGGCTCTATTTCCCAGTAAGTCATTTCCGCTAGACGCTGAAATCCATTTTGGCGATAAAGTGCTAGCGATTCTAGATCATTGACATTCACTTCCAATAACCAAGTCCGAGCTTCTAAAATCGACTCGAAGCAATGGCGTAAGAGTTGCGAACCAATTCCTTGCTTATCCGCACCTCGATCCAATACCACCCGATCAACGCGCCAAGTGCTGCGTGTCCGATTGAACGGTGATACTTGAATCATCCCTAAGAGCATTCGTCCCTGTTCAGCTACATAGGCACAGAAACGATATTTTAGCGGGTTGGGAAACCAACTCAAAAATCGAAGTAACCCATACCAGCGATGCAACAATTCCATTTGCTGCTTCACAACGCTGATACCCTTGGGAGACAAGGCGGCGAATGACTCTTGAGATATGCGCTCAATTCCATCCAGATCCCGGTATTGGACTGGCCGGATGACAACGCTGAGGTTTTGGGGAAGTAAGGAATTCATTTTAATTTGGGCTGCCATGTAGCCTTAACTAACTGGGAACAGAGGAACTGCTGCAATTATCTTAACGGCTTTCCGTTCTTTACTATTGCTCCAAAAGGGTGATTTTCGTCACTAAAATACTTAAAAAATAGAAGAAGCAGACCTGTTGAGTAGACTTTTGGTGTTCACCCAACATAATCTGCTTTTATTTTATTTGCTTTTTTTGTTAATTATATTTTTTCTTAACTACGCATCCCCAGGAGTGAAGTATTAACCCTGACTACACAAGGCTTTTATGTGCTTTTTCAGTGCTATCTAGTATAAGCCCTGACGAGAAACCAGCTTTTCAACGGTGGCTTGGGTTTGATGTAACAATTGTTCTCTACTATCTTCCTGTGTTGGCTTGAGGGTTGGAAGCAGATTGCGCGCTTGTAGAGTCATATGCAACTGTAGATGGGCAACGTATTCACTGATATCTTCGTTTGTTAAAACCGCGCCCTTGGATAAATTTGATTCCATTGCCACTGTGTTCTCCTTATCTCTAGTGCTGTGTCTTCACATCATAAAAACTTATCATGTTGTTTTGCTGGGCTTCTTAATTTGCAACGAAGTTTAACGGTTGTTTGCAAAAGAGGGACTGGGGATCAGGGGCTAGTACCGCTACGCGGAAGTCAAAAGTCAAAAATCAAAAGTCAAAATGAAGACAGCTTAAGGGTTTTGTTGATTTGGAATAGGTAGTTTATTTACGCCGTGCTGTATTTAGTAAAAAATTTTTATCTGATCAGGGTATATTTTCTGGAAGTGGCTTTATTGACTTTGTAGTGTCTTAATAGTTCTACTCAGTACGCAGTTCTTTTCTCTCTAGCCAATACTTTGGAGAAAACCCTGATTTGGCAATGATTGCGAGCATTTTGTTGCTAGGCTAAACATTGCCAACATGACTAGAGTAAACTCTGAGATTTAGTGAAGTTTCCGCTAAGAATACTAAGTTTTTTTACTTGGGAAACTAATTCACACTCAGTCAAGTCACGGAATATACGAAGATTGACAGACCAAACTCTGGTCGAAAATTTTCAAATCAAGACTGTAAAAATACCCAAAGGAAGTGGAGTTATGAATAATCAGAATTTCAAGCAAACATCTATCAAGTTTGCACAAGTTGCTTTGGCTACAACTACTGTATTAATGACGGCTGCTATTAGTCCTGCCTTGGCTAACAAAGTTGAGATTTTAGGTGCAAATTACGGTGGTAATGGTTGCCCTGGAGGATCTGCTAGTGTGAGCGTTAGCCCTGACGGACAAGAGCTAAGTATTCTCTTTGATAAATTTATCGCCCAAGGGAATAACGCCACAGAAAGGCGCAAAAGCTGTAATATGAGCATTCCGATTAAAGTACCCCAAGGCTTTCAAATTTCCTTCTATGATGCTGATTATCGGGGTTATGTTGCTCCTAGGACTACTGGTAATTTGAGAGCAGAATACTTTTTTGCTGGTCAGCGTGGCCCTGTTTTCTCCAGAGCATTTAAAGGGGAAACTGACTATAACGTCCGAGATAAACTAGCAACTATAGCTAACGTCTGGTCACGCTGTGGTGACAGTGTAAATATGCGGGTGAATGCTGCGATGACCGCTAGTGGTCAAGGTATGGCGACTGTTGATTCCTTTGATCTTACACATCGTGGTTTGGTGTATCACATCAAATATCGCAAGTGTTAGTAGTTGACCCAATCATTACTAATTCGTAATGAAGAGGGTAAAAGCTGTTACTTGACTTTAAAGCCTGGCTGTTTTAAAGGAGAGCCAAGAAATAGGGGTTGAGCAATTAGTAACCAAAGTCAGCAAGGCAGATTTTTGAGGTGTGGTCAAACCTGTTACTGCATAGATAGATGTTTATCTGTTCGTAAATTTGTTCGACTGTGAACGTATTGATACGCTGTTCTGTGTCTATATCCTAAATTGTAATAGCAGCATAGCCATCACCAGCTGCCAGCATATTACCTTCTGCGTTGAAGGCGGTGTACAAGACCCCAGTATTGTGTCCTTCTAGCGTAGCTATACAATTACCACTATCTATGTACCAGAGTTTAATAGTGTTGTTACTGCTGGTACTAGCCAAGATACTACCATCAGGGCTAAAAGCGATCGCCCACAATATATCTTCATGGTCTTTTGAGGGTTAAGCCATCTGCAACGGTGGCGAGTCAATTAACTGGGGATTGAACTGCGATCGCATGGATAGAATTAGTGTGTCCTTACAATGTCTGAAGACATTACAGAGTAGTAATATCCCAAAAACAAATTGTGCTTTGATTCAGCCAAGAAATTCATTTCTTGGCTATTAAAGTTGCAGATGTTAATGTGGAAATGTTTAATATTGCTTGAGTTCTATACTTTGTGCAAAGTAAAAAAGGAAACTCATTGTGCTTAAACAATTTAAACAAATCCAGGCAGTTTTTGCTGCCAAAAAATTAGGGAAATTCGGTGATTTTGCTATTCTTAAGTCTGATTTATTCGGGGCTAAAGTTGCTCCTGGAGTAGCTGAAAAGTTGCAATCAGTAGAGGGATATTATCCTCCAATTGATTTGGATAAATTAAGGCAATATCCTCTAGGCACATTCGGACGCGAATATGCCGATTATATGCAGATTAATCATCTTAAACCACTGAATGTTAGTCCAGAATTAGCGGATGTTGCTCAACGCAATGTCTTTGCTTTACGTTATGCTGTCACCCACGATATTTTTCACGTTTTACTCGGCTTTGATACTACCTACGCTGGGGAAATTGGCGTATTGGCATTTGCTGCGGAACAAAACTATAGTAAATCACTCAAAATCAGCTTACGGTTAGCTCAATTTATCTATCCTATACTTGCTCCCCAACAAAGCAAGATGATTTACGCTAACCTAAACAAAGGTCAAAAACTGGGGAAAATAGCAGATTTTTTGTTGGGTTATCACTTTGAAGAACATTGGCAAGAACCAATTGAGGAATTAAGAAAGAGTCTAAAATTAGTATAATTAATGACGAATATTTCCGAAAATACAGTCTAAAACCTGAAAAGAGGAGCATTACCTATGATTACTATTAAAGAGAATAACAATAATCAAACTATCCCTAAATTACCAGCTAAACCAAGTGTACCTAGATGGTTGCAAACTTTTAGAGGCATTACTAACCCAGTATATTATCTCAAGAAAACACAACAAGAATATGGAGATATATTCATATCAGAGTTTAATAATTTTCCTCCACAAGTAATTATTAGTAATCCTCAAGCAATTCAAGAACTATTTACTGCTGACGCTCAATTATTTGATGCGGGGAAAGGTAATTATCTGATTCAACCGTTAGTAGGGGCTAACTCGCTAATTTTGCTAGATGGCGATCGCCACTTACAACAGCGTAAACTGTTAATGCCCCCCTTCCACGGTGAACGGATGCGGGCTTATGGTCAATTAATCTGTGAAATCACCAAGCAAGTCACTAGTAAATGGACTGTGGGACAGCCATTTATCGCCCGTCCCAGTATGCAGGATATTTCTCTGCAAGTAATTTTACGGTCTGTGTTTGGGCTGGAGGAAGGCGAACGTTACCAACAAATCAAGCAAGTCTTAACTGAGATGTTGGATACTTTTAACCAACCTTTGAGTGCTGTTTTCTTATTTTTCAAATCTTTGCAACGGGATTTAGGGGCTTGGACTCCTTGGGGGCGTTTTCTGCGCCGCCGCCAGCTACTTGATGAGTTGATTTACCAGGAAATTAATGAACGTCGTAACCAAGTTGATGCTCAAAGTGAAGATATTCTGAGCTTGTTATTGTCGGCGCGGGATGAAAATGGTCAACCCATGACTGATGTTGAGTTACGCGACGAGTTAATGACTATGCTATTTGCTGGTCATGAAACTACTGCGATCGCTTTATCTTGGGCGTTATATTGGGTTAATTACTTGCCAGAAGTGCGGGAAAAATTGCTGCAAGAACTCAACTCAATTGATATAGCTAATGCAGACCCCGCAATAATTACTCAACTACCTTATTTAAATGCTGTTTGTTCAGAAACTCTGCGAATTTATCCAGTAGCTTTCTTTGCATTTCCACGCATTCTCAAAGCACCAATGAAATTCCAGGGCTATGATTTACCGAAAGGAATGATGATTTCTCCTTGTGTTTATTTGACTCATCATCGTCCAGATATATATCCTGAACCTGAGCAGTTTAAACCAGAACGTTTTCTAGAGAGCCAGTTTTCTCCCTATGAGTTTGTACCTTTTGGTGGTGGAAATCGTCGCTGTTTAGGTATGGCATTTGCTCTGTTTGAAATGAAGTTGGTTTTAGCAACAATTCTCTCAAATTACTCTCTGGAATTGCTCGATAAAGTTCCTCTCAAACCTGTGCGGCGTGGTGTAGTTTTTGCGCCTAATGGGGGCGTGAATTTGATGGTTAAGGAGAAAAGGTAAAAATTTTTAACCACAGAGACACTAAGACACGGAGGGAAAAAGGGTTAATTATACTCATGTTCACCTAAGCTCATTTATCTGTATCATATGTTCAGATAAAAGGGGAGCTATTCAAGATGTCCGTTACCAATTCATCACCCCAACTGAAACGAGAGTTAGGGGTTTTTGGGGCGACACTGATGGGGTTGGGTTCGATTGTCGGGACGGGTGTCTTTGTCAGCATTAGCATTGCGTCCGGTATTGCAGGGACGGCGGTCATTTTGGCGGTAGCTATTGGGGCAATTGTGGCTACTTGCAATGGACTCAATAGCGCGCAACTGGCAGCTAATCACCCAGTCAGTGGCGGTAGTTATGAATATGGTTACAAGTATCTCACTCCTGCTTTTGGGTTCACCGCAGGTTGGATGTTTTTAGTAGCCAAGACGGCTTCGGCGGCGACGGCTGCTTTGGGTTTTGCCGGTTACTTGCTGAATCTCTTGGGTGGGAGTTCTGATTGGGTGATTCCTATAGCTGTCTTGGCTGTAGTAATTATGACTTTAGTAGTTTTGAGTGGGATTAAACGCTCTAATCTGACTAATATAGTTATTGTCTTGGTAACGCTGTTATCTTTGGCGTTCTTTATTTTGGCTTGTCTACCCCGCGCAGTAGAACAGGGAGTTAATAATTTAACACCGTTTTTTAGTAGTTCTCCGGGGGCAGTGCTTCATGCCAGTGCGTTGATGTTTGTGGCTTATACTGGCTATGGACGGATTGCAACTATGGGGGAAGAAGCCCGTTTTCCTAGGGAAACGATTCCTAAAGCGATGATTGTTTGTTTGTTCGTCACGATGTTGCTGTATATGACAGTGGCGACAGTGGGAATTGGGGCTGTGGGTGTGGAGACTTTGGCGAATGCTACAGGACAGACTAAAGCTGCACCGTTGGAAGTTGTCGCCCGTACTGTCGGGGGTACTGGTGCGGCTGTAGTTTTAGCTATCGGTGCAATAACAGCCATGTTAGGCGTGTTGTTAAACTTAATTTTGGGCTTATCCCGCGTACTATTGGCAATGGGTAGACGTGCAGATGCTCCCAAATTTTTAGCACATCTAAATCGAGAACAAACCGCACCTGATTGGGCGGTGATATTTGTGGGAATTGCGATCGCTCTTTTAGTATTATTAGGCAATGTCAAAACAACATGGTCGTTTAGTGCCTTTAGTGTCTTAATTTACTACGCCATCACCAATTTTGCCGCTTTAAGACTCCCGGCTTCAGAACGCCTTTATCCTGTGTGGATAGGTTGGATAGGGCTTTTATCTTGTTTATTCCTAGCTTTCTGGGTAGACTCAGCAATTTGGCAAGTCGGTTTAGGTTTGATTGTAGCAGGATTAATTTGGCATCAGATCAGGCGATCGCTATTCCAACAAAATTAAAGTTTTATAGCGTTTCTCGGTTGAGTGAGGCACAATCACCCAACCCTCCCCACCAGCGACACTACGGTGTATACACAAGTCTGATAACCTTATGCTGTATCGTTTTGATCCCCCCTAACCCCCTTAAAAAAGGGGGGAAATAGAATCAAAGTCCCCCTTTTGAAGGGGGATTTAGGGGGATCAAACAACATTTTGCACTCAGCATAGAGATGTGTATACACGGTAGCCAGCGACGAGGGGAGTACCTCACTAAACTAGGAAACGCTCTTATTACGAATTACACACTAGAAACATCATCCATTAAGCTACTTTCGAGTTGTTTTTTCGCTGCTTTTAACTGTTTCCAAAGAGTTTTGATTTCATGGTAAGCCTCTTGGGGAGACAGCTTCCCATTAGTTTGCAAATTACTGATATAACTCACGCGTTGGGCAAATTCTTGGAGATTGGCGTTAAATACTAAATACTCTGGCTTGAATTGACCATAATAACAACTACGCGGATATAGAAAGTCAGAGAGGTTAGAGAGAAAATCTGATTGTTCTGACATTTTTACTCATACCTTTTATTAGTTTCAAGCCAGACTCAAGAATTACCAACTGTGTTGGCGATAATTCTATATCAAATTAATAAAAAAAAATGTATTTTGGGTGACGTTTTTCTGAAATATACAGCACTCCTATTTGATTTGTCAGAATTTTTAGCCTTCAAAATCTCGCACGATATTATGGTTGCTATTTAAATTTCAACTAGAAGTTAATTGTTCTGCAACCTGACCAATAATTTCCT
The DNA here is from genome assembly GCF_963920945.1 of Anabaena sp. CCY 9402-a. Classification (NCBI taxonomy): domain Bacteria; kingdom Bacillati; phylum Cyanobacteriota; class Cyanophyceae; order Nostocales; family Nostocaceae; genus Anabaena; species Anabaena sp. CCY 9402-a. The sequence continues at coordinate 13,816 of NZ_CAWUDL010000079.1, read as the reverse complement.
CTAACGTGCGGAGTAATTCTTGCTCGTTGTAAGGTTTAGAAAAATAAGCTCGCGCCCCCAATTGCATAGCTAATTGTCGGTGCTTATCACTACTACGAGATGTCAACATCATTACGGGGATATGTTTAGTTGTAGTGCTAGAGTTAATCTTATCTAAGAAGCCGTAACCATCAAGGCGTGGCATTTCAATATCACAAATCACACCTTGGACTTGTAAACCATCGGTTAACTTTTCCCAAGCATCTTGCCCGTCTTTGGCTTGCTCTACTTGATACCCTCCTTTTTCTAGGGTGAGTGCTAAGAAACGGCGGACATTAATTGAGTCATCAATAATTAAAATTGTACCTTTAGACTCAATAGTTGGTGCTGGTGTTTTACCACTGTTAAAAAATAGAAATGGTGTTTTTAACCTAGCTGATGGTAATTGATGGCTTCTGGGAGTACGCTGATGATTGGCAATCCAATACAGCAACTCATTGGTATTAACTAAGGACACTACCCGCCCATCACCCAAAATTGTGCAGTTACTAAAACCTGTGGGTAGGGGTATATTGCCCTCAACTTGGCGAATAGCAACTTCTTGCTCACCCCAACATCTATCTACTTGGATGGCGACGGGTTGATTTCCTGGGATGATTAACACACTAGTGGCATTAATGGCGGGGGGTGTTTCTAGTTCTGGGCTATCGTAGCGTGGGCAGTTAAACTCTAGATAGTTACTCAAGTGAATCAATGGCAGTGTAGACCCTTGCCAGTTGATTAATTCACTACCGGAAGTAGAGATAACTTGCTCGGTTTGCAGTAAAAACAGTTCCGCTACGACATCGGTAGGAAATGCCAGCAGCATTTTATTGCTTTCTACTAACAGGACTCGCGCCATAGATAGGGTAAATGGCACGGATAAGGTAAAAGTTGTGCCAACGCCTGCTTCCGTATCAACTTTGATATCGCCACGTACTAATTTGAGGTTGTTACGAACTACGTCCATCCCCACACCGCGACCAGATAAGGCTGTCACTTGGTCGGAGGTGCTGAACCCTGGTTCAAAGATGAGTGATAACAGTTCTTCGTCGGTAGCGTGAACAAGTAAAGCTTCATCTATTCCCATCCCCATAGCGCGGGTGCGAATTTTCTCTACAGGAATACCTCGACCATCATCACGCATGGTAATGATGGTGCGATTACTTTGGTGAGTGGCGGTAATTTCAATTAATCCTTGTTCTGGTTTACCCACGGCGCGGCGGGTGGTTGGTTCTTCGATACCATGATCGAAGGCGTTTCTCAAAAGGTGCATTAAAGGATCATTTAATGCTTCTAAAATGCTGCGTTCGATTAAAGTATCGCCGCCTCTCACTTGTAGCTGGACATTTTTGCCGTATTCCACATTTAAGTCACGGATGGCTCTGGGGAATCGCTCGACTAAATCCGAAATGGGACGCATTCGGATATGGTTGAGTTTTGTTTGTAATTGTTTTGATGTTTTATTGAGTTTGCGGGTAATTTGGTCTGTGTCGTCAACGCTGAGTTGAATGTCCGTGGCAACTTCTTGCACTTGAACAATGGTTTCCATGACGACTTGCGATCGCAAGTTTAATTCAGCATGGGGATTTTCTTCATTCTGGGCTAAGGACTGACTTACAGAGATAAAATTTCTGGCGGATGTTTGATTATATGCTGTCCGCAACTCCTGATTTTCTCGCTCTAGAGTCCGCACGCGCTGATTTAAATTACGCACTAGTTTACGTAGTTTTTCTAGTTGGGAATTTAATCCATTACGCTGGACAATTAATTCCCCAAATAAATCATTGATTTTTTCTAATTGTTTGCTAGGAACTCGTACTGAGTTTTCTTGTTGATGTTCCCGCTCTTTGTCGCTTGGCGGCTGGGGACTGGGGACTGGGAACTGGGAAGGAGTTTCTGGAAAAATTTGGTCGGATTTTACATCTCCAGTTTCTGCTTTTTCCGCAAATATTGTGTTTATTCCTGCAAAATCAACTGCTGCTAGTTCATGATTAATATTTTCATTGTTGTAGGCTAACCCAGCATTAATAAATTCTGCGGCTGGGGTGTCATATTCTGGAACTTCATCAATATTTGTAGAAATCAAGGGAGTAATTTCGGCTGGCTGAGATACAGATGCTAAGTCATCTAAATCTAGGGTTGTAGGTAAATTCTCCCGTTGATGAGTTAACACCAAAGCTTGCGATCGCCGCCAAGATTTTAAGGCTAGTTGGGCAATTGACCAGATGCGATCGCCTCCCGTCGGGTATAGCCCATCGCCTGATGCGTTTTCTATATGATATTTAATAGATTCACAAAGCTGGGTAAAGGCTGTGAGTTGCAACATTTCCCCCAAGCCGCCTAATTCCGCCGCCATCGTTGCCACTTCTGCCTGTAAGCCTGGCTGGGATGGATCGGCTAACACTGATTCTAGACGCTGCAAATATTCATCTACTTCCGTGCCGAACAGCAGGGGAATAATATCTTGCCCCTCATCTGTAGATAAGATGGTAGCGGCATCTTCTGGAGTAGGATCACCCAGGCGATCGTGTAATTCATCAAAAACAGGATAACAAAAAGTTTTTAACCACTGTTCTTCTATGGTATTTCCTTCTGCTAGTAATGCCACAATTTGCCGCAACCAATCTACAGCAGTAAGCAGGGAACTTTGTAATTGGGTGTCAATTGCTAAGGAATTTTTACTAGTTTTTAAAACTTTAAAAGAATCTTCTAACCGATGGGATAAATCACTCAAAGCCCGAAATCCCATCATCGCTGCGCCCCCTTTTATCGAGTGAGCAGCCCTTAAAGCTCCATTAATTTTATCTAAATCAATCCTGTGATAAATATCGATTTCTAATAACACCACTTCGAGGGTATTAATGTAATCTGTTGCTTCTTCCAGAAATTGCATCTGGATTTCTAATTCTTTATCTTTTGACATAATTATATTAATTCGTAATTCGTAATTCGTAATGGACTTCTCTACGTTCTCTCCGTTCGCGGAGCGTGTCGTAGACAGAGGCTACGCCAACGCGCAGCGTGTCGGAGACAGACACTTCGTGAACGCTAACGTAATTCAGATTGGGAATAGGGCATTGGGCATATAAATTCAAAATTCAAAATTGTTCGCGCTAGCGTCACGCAGTGAATAACTTCTGCCCCTCTGCTTCCCATGCTTCCCATGCTTCCCCTGCTTCCCCTGCTCCCCCTGCTCCCTCTGCCCCCCGCCCCTACTCCCTGCTTCCTAAATCACTTTAAAAGTCCCAACGGTTTCCTGTAACTGGTGGGAAATTTCTACGGTTTGTTGCAGAGATTGGGCAACTAAATGGGAAGAATCGCTGGTGCGTTGTGACACAGCCGCAACATCTTGCATCAGTTGGCTGACTCTTTGTGATGTTTGTACTTGGGATGCTGTGGCTGTAGAAATTGACTTAATTAAAAAGTCAATTTGCTGTGATACATCTAAAATTTGGCTGAGGCTTTGCTTGGCTTCTTCAACAATTTGCGTACCTTCTACTACTTGGGTAGTGCCAATTTCCATTACTTTGACTACTTCGCTGGTTTCCTGTTGGATGTTCTCTACAATATATTCAATTTCTTGGGTAGCTGAGGCACTTCTGGCGGCTAATTCGCCGATTTCTTCAGCGACGACGGCAAAACCTTGGCCTTCTTCCCCAGCACGGGCGGCTTCAATACCAGCATTAATTGCTAGTAAGTTGGTTTGGGTGGCAATTTGGTTAATGATGGAGACGACACGAGAAATTTGTTGCGAAGATTCTCCTAAGCGTCTAACTTTCCGGGATGTTTCACCGACTGTTTCCCGCAAAGATAGAATGTTCTGTACTGTTAAATCCATTGCTTGTCCGCTTTTGGTGGCGGTTTGGGCTGCGTGGTTAGCGACAGTTGCGGCTTGTTCTGCGCTGGCGGCTACAGCCTGCATGGAATAAGTCATGTTGTCAACAGCATCAAGAGTACGGTTGATTTCTACAGATTGAGTGAGGGCGGCTTCTGCTAGCTGGCGAATTGCGCCTTCATTAGAACCAATGGCTGTATTCAATTGATTCGCGGCTTGTTTAACTTGGGTGACGATATCCCGGAGATTTTCGATAATGGAGTTAAAAAAGTCGGCAACAGTGCCTATTTCACCAGCTGTCACGTCGGCGCGGACTGTTAAGTCACCTCTAGCTGCATCTTCTACATGACTCAGCAGTTCTAAAAGTTGCATTTGTAGTGCTTCTTGCCCTTCGCTACTAAAGTTGTGGGCTATAACTGCCTTTTGTTTGGCTAAAATTTGCAAATGTTCTCCTACTTGGTTAACATTGGCAGCCAAAACTCCTAATTCATCGGCGGTGGTAACTTCTACGCGGGTGTTAAATTCCCCTTGACTCAGCTTGGTTAAGGCAGTATTGGCTTTGGATAGCTGCTGTATGGTACGGTTGGCTAACCAAGCTGCGATCGCACCTACAAGACTAGCTGTCATAACTGTGCCAATGGCTATTGTCCACAATAATTGTCTTTGGGGCTGCCACAAAATTTCTGCATCTGTGGTTAATAAAACTTGCCAGTTGAGATTAGGTAAACCTTCTAGACGTTGTGATGGTACGTAACTATAAAGTTTCCCATCTGTGATTAAACTATCGGTTTTTTGATGTGCTAGAAGTGGCGATAAATCGGGATAAGCTGTTTTTACTTGTTTACCTAATAATTCTTTGTCTGGACTGAAAAATACTTTGCCTGACGGGTCAAGTAAACTATATGTACGTCCATTAGCGACGTAATTTTTCATCGCTGCTGCTAGTGATTTGATCGGCATCCGCACGCGAACTACAGCAATAGTTTCATCTGTGACTGTATCTTTAACTGGTGCAGCTATGTAAATACTTGTTGCTTCTGGTTGACTAATAACCGGAGTATTTCTTTGTAGAGTTGTTTGAAAATAATTTTGATATCTTTCTGTCTCTAAGGCTTCACCTGTAGACTGGAGAATTACCTTACCTTCAATATCAAATACAGCTATGCTGTCATAATTTTGGTTAATCTGGAGAATTTGATTAAGCAATGCTTGCTTTTCTGCATCAGTGGTGATGTTCCTCACCCTAGAATTAGTTAAAAATGGTAAATTGGCGAGAGTTTGAATATCTTGATAACGTTCTAAAATATATCGGTTAACTGTATTGGCTAAATCAGTTGCTTGGGTTTGTTGCGCGTCGGTGACTTGCTGCGTAATGGATTTACTGAGCAAATTATAGGCGATCGCGCCGATCGTGAATACAGGTAGTGTACCAAGTGCGATCGCTAAAATTACCGTTTTTGTTCTCAAACTCAATCGCTGTACATAATTAACTAAATTATCTAAAGTATTCCGACTAGTTTGATGTTGAATAGCACTTGACAGTTTGACTATACCATTTGTATTTTTTTGATTGACAATAAATGGTTGATTATTTTGAGAGTCTCCACTCTTCGCCATATCAGTTTTATGAAACATCACTTAATTTTTCCTAACTATTTAAAGAGAACACAAACCAATTTTTGATTTATAGCAACTAACCGCTACTTATACAAAACTGCCGAATTAACAATCGCCTGGGCATCTAATACTAAAAATACTTCTTCTTGTTGTGCCACACAACCCTGCAAATAAGGCACTAAACTAGATGCCACCTGTCCTATAGGAGAATGAATTTCATCTGGCATAAATTTAGTTATGCCTTTAATTTCTTGCACCACCAATCCTAAAATTAGTGATTCCACCTTAATCACAACAACGTTATACTGACGCAGCCGATGATCTAAGGATTCTAAATTGAGCATTCTTGGTAAATCAACCGTCCAAATAATGCGGCTACGCCAATTCATTAAGCCTAAAATGCAGGCAGGCATAGTTGGCATTGGTGTTATAGTATCAACAGGTAAAATCACTGCTTCCTGTGTATAAGTCATTGCTAAAATAGCAGATGTCTGTTGATTTAGTTGAAACTTAAGATAAGCATCTCCTAATTTATTTTGATGATGATTTGTTGCCAAGATAGCTTTAGAATTATTTTTCATCGATTTAAATCACCACTGATTTAATAGCACGCAACAAAAGTTCACGGGTGTATGGCTTAGTTATATACTCACTAGCACCTTGTTTCATTGCCCACAAACGATCAATTGCTTGATTTTTAGAACTGCAAATAACTATCGGTACTTTTGCCGTAATGGGGTTTCTCTTTAGAGAACGACACAATTCAAAGCCACTCATACCCGGCATAACTACATCAGTCACAATCACATCTGGCTTTTGTAATAAAGCTTTTTCTATTGCTTCTTTTGCCCCAGAAGCTTTAATCACGTTGTAACCACTCTCTTGAAGATAGTGGCTCATTAATTCTAATTCGCTGGGCGAATCTTCTACAATTAAAATTGTTCCGACTAAAGTCAAACTCACTTTTAAATCTCCTTAAATAATTACCTATCACCTATCACCTATCACCTTCCTCCCCTACCCAAGATGTTTAAACACAATTTTCAACAATTCTGATTGGTTAAACGGCTTTGTTAAATAACCAGAAGACCTGACCATTTTGGCTTTTGCTCTGTCAATAAAGCCTGTTCTTCCAGTCACCATAATAATTGGGGTATTTTTAAAAGCGGAATGTCTACGTAACAAAGAACATAGCTCATAACCATCTAAATTTGGCATTTCTACATCTAATAAAATTAAGTCTGGTTTACTGCGGAGAATTTGCATCAAAGCCTTTACTGGATCATTTATAGTCACCACGGCAAATACATTTTCATCCAAGAAGCTTTTTATAGAATTTAATACTGTTTGACTATCATCTATACAGGCAATAGTATATAAAGTTTTTCTCACTAAGCGAGGGCTATCAACTGGGTCTAAATTATTTGGTTGAGGTATTATTTGCCTATTTTGTTGTTGTGGCTGAGGTTGTGGAGTTTTATTTGTAAGTAAAACCGGAGAACTCCCACCACTATTAGATGAAGATGGGATACGTTGTCGATTTCTTAACTGTCTTTGACAAGATTCAACTAATAAACGTAAGTCTAAATAACAAAACTTTGGTAGTTCTTCCCACGTAGTTTCAGGATAAAACTCATAGCTTCCTTCTTTTAAAACTAGAAATGATTCCAGCACTTCTTTAGCTAATTCTTCTATGAGAATGGCTGCTTGTCTAACAGTAATATGACCTTGATTGACTAACCAGCAAATAGCTTGGTAATCAGCGTAGGTTAAAGACTGACTTTCATCTTGGGGTTCAAACATCAAGCGCATTTGCACACGAGTTCCACTGTTGAGAGTAGGAATTTTCTGACTCAAGTGCCGCAGGTGAATATCAAGACGATCAAATAGCTTATCTGAATATGAGGCATAAGTAAGTTTACCTTGCTCTAGATTAATTGTCCAAAAAGCTACCTCTGTAAATATACGCAAACATCCTGTAGCATGGCGACTAGTTAGCTGTGCTAATAAAGATATAGGATGTAGTTTCTGGATTAACCTGTAGCTACTTATAGGAGTTGTGTTCATTTTTTCTTTACTTCAGCTAAATTTGTTTAGCAGTTTTACCACAATTCCTATCAAGGATCAGTTAATAGTTTTTTGTAATCTTACATACAAATTTTTGAACCCAAGACTTGTGGTTAAACCCCATGAAAATCATGCGTAAGCTATTGTTGCTGTAGTTACTTGTACTTAAATTAATAGGCACTGAGTAGGATTAAGTCAACAAAAGGCAAAAACTCTAACGAATCACATACCTTATGAGTAACTTTTAATTGATAAACACTGAAATAATAATGCAAAATTAACAGAATTTAACTTAGCGTTGGTCAGTATTTACACTTAAAAATTTTCTAATTAACTTAATTTAGGCTGATTTTTTAAAATACTTCCGTAAAATTACGGCATTTTTCTAAAAAATCCCTGGAATTTACCTCAACATCGGCTGCTGCAATTGTGCATATAGTTCCCTATTTGGAAGCGGATATTATTGAATTATTAAAATTCAACGGGCTATTTGCTGTATTGAGGTTGGAATCACAATAGTCGAAAGTCATTACTCGGCTAGCTGGATTGTCTAGATATCTCTCTCTAAGACTTCCAAGAATGCCTACTCTTGCTCGTGGTTTGAGGCAATTTAAATCTATCTTTTTAGGCTGGAAACTCTCTCAGGTGGACTTGTGTATACACGCTAGGTATCATTGCTGTTGGAGTTGTCCATCTATTGCGACAATCTCCACACGTTCTAAATTAGGTGGTAAATAGAGATACCTTGTAAAGCCATTGCTCTACCAGTAATAAGGAATCGATGCCTCATTTTCTGATAATCTTTACATTCCTTCTGAAATCCCGCTACTTGTTTGATAAATAGGTCGGGAAACGCTATAAATTCTGTCAACTCTCATAGCTTTACCGTAAATTCACAGTAAGCCAGATTGCTTTAGCTATGAGTATACAGCATAATGCTAACATTGTAAGTAATTTTGTCAGTCAAGTAGGATTTAGCAAGATGAAAGCTGTCGGTATTTACACCCTTGCCAATGATGCTGTATTTGACCAATTAGTTGCCTTGCTAAATAGCATTGAGGTCAATGTTAGTCCAGATATTCCTATATGTGTGATTCCTTATAATGACAAAATAGATAAGGTGAAGCGGGAAATTCAATCTAGAAAAAATGTCACCCTATTTGAAAATAGGGAATCAATTCAACGGTGGGATAATTTTGCTGATGAAGTTTGGGCTGTACATCCAGAAGCAAAACAAGGGAATTTATCTCGCAATGGTTGGTATCTCAGCCCCTTATTAAGAAAGCTGTGTGCTTTTGATGGTGAGTTTGAGAAATTTGTGTTTTATGATGCTGATAGTTTAGCCATGAAACCACTAGAAAACTTATTAGATAAACTAAATAATTACGATTTTGTATTTGATGATTGGGAGCATAAAAAATCTAGAGAAAATGCGGCTTTAGATATCACAATTATAGAAAATAGTGGCTTATATAAAGAGGAAGATGTCCGTCCTAAGTTACATTGTTCCAGCTTTTTTGGCTCTAAAAAAGGAATTTTTGCTCCATCAGAACTTGCGGGTTTTAAGAAGTTGTTAATTGAGGAGAACGAAATAGAGTGGGTAAGCAAGTGGTGGGATGATGCCTTTTTGTTCAACTACATGACATTAAGGTGCGATCGCCCATTATTTAATTGCACACTTAGCCCCAATGGTCAAGAGAGAACAGGCAATTGTGCTAACGCTGATCCTTTTGTGAACATTAATAATGTTCTTTATAACCAAGAAGGATTAAAACCCATTTATCGTCTTCACTACATGAGTTACTCCTCTAGGGACTTTGCCAGATTATGCCAAGGTGAAGATGTTAATATCCGTTATCGCAACGAGTTTCTGCACTATCGCTTTCTCAAAGAACCAGAAAAAAGACCAAAACAGTTAAAATCACCTAGCATATTCACAAAAAGTAATCGAGTTTTACAGAAAGTAGCAAATAAAATCCAAGCCGGTATATCTTAATATCTTTGGGTGAAACGTAGATGCAACTGCTGCCATAAAGTGGCAGACTTATTGATATTTTTGTAATAGGTATTCTGGTAAGGATAAATATTAGATGCTAGTTTTTATAATCCCCCTCAAAAGTAAGCATATTTGCCAATCTTGGGAAAGAGTATGTCAACTATTTGAAAGAACTGTCAGGTCAACTTGTCATCAGACAACAGATGACTTTAGAGTAATTGTTGTGTGTAACGAAAAACCAAATATTGAATTTATCCATAAAAATATCATATATATTGAGTATGATTTTGCCTTACCTAGCTTAGATTGGCGCAGCAAAAATATAGATAGAACACGCAGACTGATTACTGGCTTAACTTATGCTAAAAATTTTAACCCATCACATATTATGTGTGTTGATGCTGATGACTGTATTAGTAAACGTTTAGCCGAGTTTGCCAATCGTTATCCTCAAGCTAATGGATGGTTGATCAATAAAGGTTATTCCTATACAGAAGGAAATAAAATTATCCGCCTGATGAGGAAAGGCTTCGAGCAATACTGCGGGACAAGTAATATAGTTAGATATGATTTGTATGATGTACCAGAAATTATAGATAAAATCACTGAAGCTAAATATGTAGAATATATATTTAACTATTATAGACATCGTGAAATAATTCGGACTTTAGCCAAAAAAGGAACGCCTCTTGAACCTTTACCCTTCGCGGGTGCGATATATACCAAAAATGGTCAAAATAATTACTTGGGGATTGAAGATAACAAGAAAAAAATCAATATAAAATCAAGATTTTTCCGAATGAAAGCTTTATTGGACTACAGATGGCTCACAAAAAAAATCCGTGATGAGTTCCAATTATACGATGTATTTAATGAATAAATTTGTAATTTTTAAGACTTGAGGTTAATCGTTGTGGTGACAATTAGTGTCTGTATTCCTACTTTTAATCGAGAAAATTTACTTCCTTATGCAATTAATAGCGTTCTGGCTCAAACTTACACAGATTTTGAACTAATTATCTGTGATGACGGTTCTAGTGATGGTACGCCAGAATTGATGTCACAGTACACAGATAACCGAATTAAGTACATTCGTCATCCACAAAATATCGGTAAAAGTAATAATATGCGCTCTGGTTTTGATGCTGCCAGTGGTACATATTTCATTAAATTTGATGATGATGATAGGCTAACACCAGATTTCTTAGCACGTACTGCGGCGATACTTGATCAAGACTCTAGTATTGATTTTGTAGGCACAGATCATTGGATTATTGATATTAATAATATTCGAGATGAAGCCAAAACTCAAGAAAATTCTCGTCGCTGGGGTAGAGCTAATTTAGCAGCCGGTATAGTAGATAATTTATTAGAAGTAGTGTTTATCCAACAAAGTTTTCAAGTGGGAGCAACTTTATTTCGTCGTTCCACCTTACAAGAGTTAGGATTTATGCTGCCTAATATCCAAAACTGCGAAGATAATGATTTATTTGTGCGGTTAGCCTTGGCTGGTAAAAAGGGTTATTATTTACCAGAATTATTAATGGAATATCGCTATCATGCAGAACAGCAAGGTATTGATAGAGCGATTCCTTATTTGTTTGACAAAATTAAGTATTTAGAAAGTTATAAATTTCCTGCCGAGAAGTTAGAAAACATTCGCCAACATCGTCTAAATGAAGCCAAGTTATTGTTAGGCTTGCGTTTAATTGAAAAAGGCGAAATTCCCAAAGGTAGAGAGTTAGTTTTAGCAGGTAAGTCTTTCTCAACTACTAAAGCTTGGACTGGGTTGGGTTTATCGCTATTACCCGGTGTTTTGCGGGGTCAAGCATTTAGTTTACTGCGACAGATGCGCGGGTAAATTGAAATTAAATCTTATGTAAACTAAGTTTGCCTAATATTAAATAACTTCCAAAACCTTATTTAGCAAAAAAACGGAAATTTATTACCTGTGACAGATGCGATCGCTGAGTGTGTCGCAATCACTGGCACTAATTAGAGCTACTATATAAAAATGTGTGTAAGTTATTGCCTTTTGAGCTAGAGTATTCCTGTTGTAGATGCTCTATTGAACTACCAGTATGGAAACGAGTGAATTAAAATTTCTCTTAAAATTATTAGGATTTCCCAATTATCGAGCAGGATTGGCCGCTTTTAGCAGTTTTAAAGGTAAGGATAAAATTTGTGGTGCATTAGGCGATCGCGAACTGGTAGACTATTCCCGTGAGATTGCCACAGTCAAGATTTTATCTCCTGGTCAAGCCTTGCTGAACCTTCCACCAGGCCAGTTACCCATCACAGACAAAGAACTAAAGGTACTGGAGAAGATAAGTAAAGCTTCCGGTAAAATCGCACCCAGTAAAATCACCTCACCAAAAGCTACTGAACGAGACGCGATATTAAAAACATTGAATACACGCGGATTAATTGATGTAGAAGAAAAACTTCAAAGAATTAAACCCGAAGTTTGGCTAACTGAAAGAGGAATCGAGTTTTTACGGGATGACTACAACCCAGTAGGTAAAGCAAACATTAGCTTAGATTTGCTGAACAACTATCTCCGGCTTTTACGCAAGACTTGGCGGGTTAAGTCAGCACCAGTATCTATTGTTTCTACTCCTATTGTTGAATCATCAATTGAAAAGATTATCAATATCAATGATGAAGAGATTTTACAAACTATTGAGAAATTAGACAAAGAATTGGGTAGGAAAAATTATTTACCAATTTTCCATCTACGACAAAAACTACAACCGCCACTTTCACGAGATGAATTAGATCAGGCTTTGTATCGTCTAGAAGAAGCTAGCAAAATTGAATTAAGTACCTTAGCAGAACCACAAGATTATACATCTGAACAAGTAGACGCTGGAATTACTCAAATAAGCGGTGGTTCTTTGTTTTTTATTACTGTGAATTAGCAATTTACAGTTCAACAATTACGAGCAGGGTAACTTTTAAGTACATAGGGATATCCGTATGGCAACAATTGACGAACTTATTAAACAATCACTCAATCCATTTGATAATAATGCAGCACGTAATTTTTGGGAAGATCAAGAACCTGCTCCTACTGTTGAATCTATTCACAAAGAAGCTTTAAACGAAATCAAAAGTCTTTTGTCTCAAACTGCCCAAGATCATCAAACCCGCACTCTAATTCTCTATGGGGACGCTGGAGCAGGTAAAACTCACTTTCTGGGTAGGCTAAAACAAACACTAAACGATCAGGCTTTTTTTGCATATATTGAACCATTTCCTCAGAGTGACCATATTTGGCGGCACATACTACGTCACACCATTGATAGTCTAGTTAATGCTCCAGCAGGACAAACCGACTCTCAATTACTTCTTTGGATAAAAAGCTGTTTGTCTACTATTCGTGAAGATTTGCTTGATGAACAGCAAAGTTTAGTTGATAAGATAAAAGGATTTTTTGGAAAACAGAAGACAAATACTAAAAGTGATCGTCAATTATTCATTGATATTCTTAAAAGGCATATAGGTAATACAGGAATTTACAACGCTAATGAATTTTTTGGTGTTCTTTATGATTTGACTAATCCAGACTTATACTTTTTAGCTTGTGAATGGTTAAAAGGTGATAACTTAGATGAAGAAAGCCTAAATAAATTACGAGTAAGACAGTCGATTGATAGTGAAAATACGGCAAAGGGTATTTTAGGTAATTTCAGCAAAATTTCTGCCAAAACCCAGCCTATAGTATTATGCTTCGATAACCTAGATAATATTGCTCGGTTGCCGGACGGTTCTATTGATATACAAGCTTTATTTAATGTTAATTCTGCAATTTATAATGGTAAATGGCAAGGTTTTCTGATTATAATTAGCATTAAAACTGGCACTTGGAATGATAATTTTAAGCGTGTACAACCTGCTGATTTAGATAGAGCCACTATAAGAGTATCTCTTAAACGTATTACGCTCGAAGAAGGGGAAGCCCTTTTAGCTTCTCGACTTCATCCACTTTACAGAAAGGCCTACTCTTTACCTGATTCTTCAATTTACCCCATAAATACAGAGGTATTTATAAAAGCATTCCCCAGTCGTAAAACCTCACCTCGTCAGATTTTAACACTAGGGAGAAACTTGTTTCACGATTATAAGCAATGGCTATTCAGAGATAAAAAACCCCCTAAACCAAAATGGTTAGATGGTGAAACTCCAGATCCGTCTCGGACACATCCACCAGAAGAAATTCAAGGGGAGCATCCACTTTTGGAAGATATACAAGTTTTGGGAGAATATAACAACAGAGA